>CAXTRZ010000235.1:3222-4518 GCA_964246715.1 uncultured Acidobacteriaceae bacterium
GGCGACTGGGAACTCAGTGGCCCGGAACACCGACAAGTGGCTGATCAACAACCAGTATGAGGCGGAGGCCCTTGGCAACCCGTATCCCGGTTCAGGCCGCAACCTGCTTCGTGGCAATACGGTCAATGAACTGGATGCAAGCGTCTTCAAGACGGTACGCATTGCTGAGCGCGTTAGCATGCAGCTTCGTCTCAACGTCTTCAACGTGCCCAACCGTATGTATCTCGGCAACCCCGACCCGGTGGTCACCGATGCAACTCCTACTCACACCACCGGAACGGGACAGACGTTCGCCTCGTTCGAGAACTACCTGAATAATACGGGAACAATCGTTGGGACACCCTTCGGCAAGGGCAACCGCAACATCCAACTGGGCGGAAAGATCATCTTCTAGTCTCATTTCATCCCTGACCGGAAAGGCAGGATGCCCCATAAGGGTATCCTGCCTTCTTTCGTTGCCCAAGATGTGCCGGGCTCATAGTAACTTTTTGATAGTTACGAAAGTAGACACAAGCCTAAAGCGTGCATCACGAATACTTTGCGCAAGAAAACTTAGGGGGTGGTACCATCCTCAGCGCTACCGAGTGACCTTGTTCGCCTTGGCTGCGGTCTTCTTTCCGACGGCCTTCTTAGTTGTAGTCTTGGCTGCGGTCTTCTTCGCGGCTGCCTTCTTCGTAGTCGTTGCTGGAGACTTTGCTGGCTTCGCGGTCCTGGTGCGGGTGGTAGCGATAAGCGCCTTCAGTTCCGCATTCAACTCCGGAACGCTGATCGTTGTGGCGGATTTACGCAGGCGCTCCAGCCCATAGAACGCGCGCTTCTCTGCGGAGAAGACATGAACGATGAAGTCTACATAATCCATCAAAATCCACTCTCCCTGCCGCCGCCCCTCCACCGAGTTGGGATAAACGCCGAAGTCGCGCTTGAGGCGGATCTCGATCTCGTCTGTGATGGCGACGTTCTGGCGGTCGTTGGTGCCGTTGCAGATCAGGAAGTAATCGGTCAAGCCGGATTCAGACGGGTCCAGCGCGAGGATGCGGATGTCCTCCGCCTTCTTGTCTTCGCAGGCCGCAGCCGCTGTAAGTAACAGTTGATAACTTTGCGTGGAAGGCATGAAACTCCTAAAGAACTATGGTACCGGGTTAATCGGCTGCGCGGCCAGAGGCATCGGTAGCAGGCGGAGCAGTACGGTAGAGACGATGCTTCTGGATGTACTGCTCAACGGAGGGGGAGATCAGGTCACGACAGGGCTCGCCAGCACTGAGGAGTGCACGAAGGCCGGTGGCGGAGACGTCCTCA
>CAXTRZ010000236.1:0-4477 GCA_964246715.1 uncultured Acidobacteriaceae bacterium
GGCGGCGACGGTGGAGAGGCCGGGGACGAATTTGGCGAAGAGGAGGGTAACGGCACCGCGCTTGTGGAAGTAGCCCTCGGTTTTGGTGACGCAGGTGGAGGCCTCAAAAGAGAGGCGGCAGAGCAGCTTGAGGACGGAGTTGCCGTAACGGCGGCCCATGGCGTACCAGGCAGAGTCCGCGACAATGCAGGCGGCGAGAACGGCAAAGAGTGAGCCGAAGACAGAGACGCGGTGGGTGGCGGAGAGGGTGCCGGCGGTGAGGAGGACCGGAATGGAGGGGATGGGGACGCCAAGCTGCTCGACCAGAACCCACAGGAAGAGGATGGCGTAGGCGTAATGAACGAAGAAGACGAGCGCGATGGGCATAGGGGGTAGCCTGTGTTGATCAGATGATAATCCCAGAGAATGGAAGCAGGTTAAATGAAAATAGCCTGCCTTGGCGATCTTCGCCAAGGCAGGAATCGTTCAGATCAGGGTGTCTGTTCCGCTTCTCCTTTGTCTGCTTGTCTGTTTTATCTACTTGTCACTTATTACTTATCCAGGATCAGGGGCATCTCCACAAGATGCTGGCCGATGAACCAGGACTGGAGCTCGTTGGGACGGAGGATGTCGGAGACGACCATGTCATTGGTGCCGTCGTCGCCGGCCTCATCAGCCGCTTCGGCGATATCATGGCAGTCCTGCATGATGAGCTTGTGGGCCTCCAGCAGGCGGGAGATCTGAACAGGAACCTCTTCCTTACCCTTGGGCGGGCTTGGAATTTTGGTGAGTTGAGCGACATCTCCGCCCATGGCAATGCTGACGCCGCCGAGCAGTTGGATGCGCTCCGCGATGGTGTCTACGAGCTCAACCTGCTCCTCGAAGTGCTTGTCGAAGAGGAGATGAAGCTGGTAAAAGGTGGGGCCGGAGACCTGCCAGTGGTGCTTCTTGTACATGTCGCGGATCTGGATCGAATCGGCGAGAAGCTGGTTGAGTTGAGCGACCATGTCAGCGCGAACCTCAGCGCTAAGCCGGTGCGGCATGTCGGCGATGACGGAGCCGTACGCCTGAATCTCTTTTGCCTGCGCGTGCCAATGGGGAGCGACGTTCGCGTCGCCAATGGTCTGTTTCTTCATTGCAACTGCCATTTTGGTTCACCTCTTATACAGGATCAGATGCTGGGGAGAGGACAGGGGTTGATTTCGGCGCACCTTGAGTTGGGCTATCAGGGTTCAGACCACCCAGTTATCAACCCGCTGTAGGGCAGGTGTACGGCTACTCGGTTGCGGGAACCGGAATGTTGTTCTTGTGGGCGAGGCCGTCGATCATCGTCTTGTGCTGGAAGATGACGTCGCGACCGGCGGCGACAGTGGTCTTGAGGGCGGCGTTGTCGGTGGTATCGCGCTCCTTGGTAAAGTCGATGAGATCCTTGTGGTGGTCGAGGACCATGGTCCGGATGTAGTCCTGATCGAACTCGGAACCCTTCTTCTTGGCAAGGCGGTCAAACTCATCCTGCTCGGCGCGGTTGAGCTTGGAGGGTGGAGGGACGCCCATCTTGTCGGCGAAGGGCTTCATCTGCTCGATGAGCATGGTGTGATCTTTCACCATCTTGGAGGCGAAGGCGCGAACCTCGGGATTTTGGGAGTTCCGGAGAGCGAGATTCGCCATGCGAACCTCGGCAAGGGAGCCGATGCCGGAGTCTTCGACGAACTTCTTGTCCTGGCGAGCGGTATCAGCAAAGGCGGGGACGGAGAGAGTAGCAGCTAGAGCGAGAGCTGCAAGAGATTTGAAGGGCATCATGTCGTTCTCCTTGATCTTTCAGGCCAGAAAAGGTATTCCGGCAACACGAGAATAGGAGTCTGTGACAGAAAGGAGGGTTGTACTGTACGACTTGGCGAAAGCGGTCGGGCTTTCGCCCGATACCCCACCCTGTCCGACGATGAAAACGGTCGGTGAGGATAGGGCACCCAAGACAAAGGTTAGGCGCTGTAGTTGATGGATTCGATGCCGAGGTATTCTGCGGACTGGCCGAGTTGCTCCTCGATGCGGAGGAGCTGGTTGTATTTGGCGATGCGGTCTGTGCGGCTGGCGGAGCCGGTCTTGATCTGGCCGGCGCCGGTGGCTACGGCAAGGTCCGCGATGAAGGTGTCTTCAGTTTCCCCGGAGCGATGGGAGATGATGCTGGTGAAGCCGAAGCGGCGGCCGAGTTCGATGGCTTCAAGCGTCTCGGAGACGGTGCCGATCTGGTTGACCTTGATGAGGATTGAGTTGCCGCACTTCTCCTCAATGCCGCGCTGAAGACGCTGGGTATTGGTGACGAAGAGGTCGTCGCCGACGAGCTGGACTTGCTTTCCTGAGGTGCCGCCTCCGATCTGCTCGGTGAGGTACTTCCAACCGTCCCAGTCGTCTTCGGCCAGGCCGTCTTCAATGGAGACGATGGGATATTTTTTGGTCCAGTCGATCCAGAAATCGGCCATTTCGCGGGAGGTGAACTCGCGCTTGTCGGACTTTTTAAAGACGTAACGGTTGGTCTCCTTGTTGTAAAACTCGGAGGAGGCGGGGTCGAGGGCGAGCACGATGTCTTCGCCTGGGGTCAGACCGACTTTTTCGATGGCTTCGAGGATCAGTTCAATGGCTTCGGCGTTGGATTTAAGGCTGGGAGCGAAGCCGCCCTCATCGCCAACGGAGGTGCTGTAACCCTTCTTCTTGAGGACGCCCTTGAGGGTATGGAAGACCTCGACACCCTGGCGGAGGCCGTCGGAGAAGGTTTCCGCGCCCACCGGCATGATCATGAACTCCTGAAAGTCGACGTTGGAGTCCGCGTGGGAGCCGCCGTTGAGGATGTTCATCATGGGCGTGGGCAGGAGCGAGGCGTTCACGCCGCCAAGGTAGCGGTAGAGCGGGATCTTAAGAGCGTTCGCGCTGGCGCGTGCGGCGGCCATGGAGACGGCGAGGATGGCGTTGGCGCCGAGGCGGGACTTGTTCTCCGTGCCGTCGATGGCGATCATGGTGGCGTCGAGGAGGCGTTGATTGGTGGCGTCCATGCCGACGAGTTCCGGCGAGAGGATGGATTCGACGTTATCCACGGCGGAGAGCACGCCTTTGCCGAGGTAGTGGGCCTGGTCTCCGTCGCGGAGCTCGACGGCCGCATGCTCGCCGGGTGAGGCTCCGGAGGGGACGGCGGCGCGGCCGGTAACTCCGCCGGAGAGCAGGACGTCAGCTTCGACGGTTGGATTGCCGCGGGAGTCGAGGATTTCACGGGCGGTGATGGAGACGATATCGGTCATATTTTCCTTTGAGTCTGGATGACTGGAGTCTGAGGGCGTGGAGAAGTTTGGCGCAAGGATGCGGTGGGTCAGGCGCTCGTTGAGCTTTGGCCGGCGATCGACGCGAATGGGTGTGGCTCCGGAGAATGCGGAGGAGATGGAATCGACGAGTTCGGGTCCGGAGGGCACTCGAAGGATAATAACAAAGCAGGGGTAAGCCAGTGATGAACTGTTAGTACAGCCGTGTGAGGCCGTGTTCCGGCGGGAGTGACGAAGTGGTTATCCCCTTGGCTTGCAGGGTTCAGGAATTGTGATTTGGGTGGCTTGCGGCGACCATGGGTTCTAGTCTTCAGGATACGAGTGCTGCGTCCGATGGAAGCGACGCGGGCTGGGAGAGATTCCGAATGAAGAATAGCTTGAAGGCAGCGGCGGTATTGGCCGTGACGGCGATGGCGCCGATCGCGCAGGGGCAGCAGTACTCGGGCGTAAGCCGCCCGGAGCAGGTTCCGGCACAGGTCCCGATGACGACGAGCGCGGATGGCATTCAGCAGCCGCTGGTCTATGTTCCCACTCCTCCGGCGGCCGCGGCCACGGTCAATGGCGGGGCGACAACCTATGGGTCGTACAAGCCGTATACGCCTGATCCTGCTCCGGCTGGCGAGATAAAGCTGAAGATTCGGACTCCGGAGGATGCGGCTGAGACTCCGCGGGAGAAGGCGTATGCGCCGGGGGCGACGATGCGCTCCGGCTACACGGCTGAGGCGCCGTTGGCGGATGCGGATTCGCGCATTGTGATGGCGGTGGATGGGCCAGCGAACGAGCTGCCGGAGGGAACGTTGATCAAGGCGCGGATACGCGAGGCTTTTTCCACGACGCAGCCAGTTGCGGGCCAGGAGTTCCACGCGGACCTGACCGAGGCGGGGGAGTGGCAGGGGCGGGTGCTGCGTCCGGTGGGCGCGGTGCTGACGGGGCGGGTGACGGGTGTGCATGGCGGCAAGCGGCTCAGCGGAGCGGCGTCCATCCATCTGCAGCCGCTGGAGGTGACGATGCCGGATGGCGTTCGGTACCGGATCAAGGGGCAGGTGGTGGATACGGATATCTACAACCACGTGCGGGTCGATGCGGAAGGCACAATCATCCGCAAGGACCATGCGGGAAAGACGTTGGCTGAGCTGGGCTTAGTGACCGGCGCAGGGATTGCGACGGGAGCGGTGATCGGCGGGGTTCCAGGG
>CAXTRZ010000237.1:0-4473 GCA_964246715.1 uncultured Acidobacteriaceae bacterium
AGCAGGCCGTAGATGCCCGCCACCGCGATCAGCAGGCCGGAGGATGCCAGCAGCCCCAGCAGCCTCGCGGCCAGCACCTGGTTGCCCAGCGAGTTGTCCACCACCTGCTGCATGGTCTGGATGTCCTCGAGCGCGGCCTCCGGGTTGAGCTCATGCACCGCGCGGCGCAGCCCCGGCGCGATGCTCTCCGACCCGCGCGAGGAGCGGATGGCTACGTTCATCAGGAAGCTGCCGAGGATGGGATAGAGATCGTCTCGTGGCTGCAACTGCGCCAGGTTGTAATGGATCTCCGGCATCGGCGGCTGTCCCAGCGTCTTCTGCGGGCTGTCCTCCACCACGCCCACGATGGTTGCGAACTGGCGGTTGCCTTCGTCGTTCAGCCGCACGCCCTGGCCTACAGGATTGCCGCTGGGGAAGAAGCGCCGAGCGAAGGCCTGGTTGACGATGGCAACCGGAGGCGCCGTAAGCGAATCTGTCGAAGCGAAGGACCGACCCTGCATCAGCCGGATCCCCATGGTGCGGAAGTAGTCCACGCTAGTGGCCCGCGCCTGAGCCACGGCTTGCGTGTTGCGCTCCGGCTTGGGCTGTCCGGCGAATTCCACGCTCATATTGAAGTCCCAGTTGGCCTGCAGCGGACGCACCGTCGTCAGGCCCACCGTGTCAATGCCTCCCAGCCCTTGCAGCCGCTCCAGCAGCGGCAGGTAGAAGGTCTGGATCAACGTCGCGTCGTCGGTCGTCTTGGGCGCGTCGAAGAAGAGCGGCTGGTGGTTGGGCAGGTAGATGGCCGCCGTGGTCACGTCCGCCGCCACAAAGCCCGTGCGCGTCTGTCGCAGGCCGATCAGCGTCCGCGCCATCAGGCCCGCGGCCACCAGCAGCGTCAGCGTCAGGGCAATCTCGCCCACCACCAGGATGTCCCGCCACCAGGTCTGCTGCCGGGAGGTTCCGGCTCCCGCAGTTCCCTGCCGCAATCCCTCCTGTGCGGGCATCCGTGAGGCGTGCAGCGCAGGCAGCAGCCCAAACAAGACCGCAGACACGCAGGACGCGGCCAGCAGGTACAGGCAGACCTTGGCGTCCACATGGATCTCGCTGCCGAAGACAACTGCATTCGACAGATATTGCTTCAGCACGTGTAGCGCGGCGTACGCCAGCGCAAGACCCAGCGCTCCGCCCGCGAAGCTCAGCAGCAGGCTCTCGGTCAGCAACTGGCGCACCAGCCGTCCGCGCCCTGCACCCAGTGCGGTCCGCAGCGCCAGCTCGCGCCGGCGATTGTTCCCCCGTGCCAGCAGCAACCCGGCGACGTTGGCGCACGCGATCAGCCACACTGCCAGGACTGCCGCGTTCAGCGCAAGGATGGCCGGACGCACCGAGCCCGTCACCACGTCCGCGTACGTCTCCATGTGGATGGGGTTGACGTCCTCGTCTTTGGGATACTCCCGCACCAACTGCTCATGGACCAGGTTCATCTCATGCGTCGCATCCGCCACGGTCGCGCCGGGACGCAGCCGCGCGATGACCGAAAGCGCGGAGGAGCCGCGATCCTGCAAGGCCTTATCATCGGCCGGAAGCGGCGTCCAAATCGTCTCATCGCCGGTGTTGGCGGGAAACGAGAAGCCCTGCGGCATGACGCCGATGACGGTGTGAGGCACGCCATTGACCGGGATGGACCGGCCCAGGATCTGCGGGTCGCGGTGGAACATCCCGTTCCAGGTTCCCGCACTGAGGATCACGATGGCGTCCCGTCCTGACACGGCATCCTCCGGCAGAAAGGTCCGGCCCATCATCGGCACGGCCTGCAGCAGGCTGAAGAGGTTGGCGCTGGAGACGATCTGCGGCACCAGCTTGGGCTCGCCGGAGCCGCCCAGCGTGGGCACCTGCTCGGTGTAGTAGCCGATCTGTTCCAACGAGTGGCTGCGCGCCCGCCAGTCAAGAATGTCCGGGTACGAGGTGGAGGCAAAGCCTCCGCTGGGCGTGCGGACTGCCACCTGCACCACCTGCTCAGCATGCGGAAACGGCATGGCGCGAAAGAGCACCTGGTCGACGATCGAAAACATGGCCGCATTGACGCCAATGCCCAGCGCCAGCGTCAGGATGGCGGTGACGGAGAACGCCGGCGCGTGGCGAAGCTGGCGGATGGCGTACTGCAGGTCTTGCACGAAGGAATGCATGGGTCGGGTCTCCCGGGTGCGGCTTGCTCCAAGAAGTAGCACCTTTTGGGCCAGGCGGGAAACGGCTGAAGCCTGTGAATACGGCAGATCAATGGGAGCGGCTCGCGCGCTTATGTCCGGTTCCGGACAAGCCGTCCAGAGACGAACGCACGCGGCATCCGTGAGTTCATCCGGCCACGGAGTAACATTTTCCCGGTTACAAAGGTCGATACAAGGCTAAGTATTCTGCTTTGAATATTTTGCACCCAAACCCCAGGGGGGAGGGTCCCTGCGGGAACGTCAAAGGGCCAGACAGAATCGTCTGGCCCTTTGGTGACTTCGCAGCCGATGCGGCTTAGTACGGATACCCGTAAGGAGCCGGCGGAGGATACGGTGCGTAGTACGGACGGCGCCGCTGCATCTGCGGGTCGCGCCCGCCCGCCGGAACCCCGTATGCCAACCGCTGCATCTCTTGCTCGGAGACGGTGGTGAGCGTGGCAGGCTGTGCCAGGTGAAAGGTCAGCACCGCCTCCGATGGGATGAAGACCTGCCCGCGGCCGGACGCCGCCGACGATCCCAGACCCGCTCCTGCTCCCACGCCCGCGCCGATCGCCGCGCCGGCGCCACCCCCCGCCACCGCGCCAATCAGCGCGCCAACTGCGCCGAAGCCGGCGGTCTTGTTGATCGTCTCCACGGTCTTGTCACCGCCGTTGTGCGCCCAGGTATCGGAGACGATGGGGTAGTCCTTGCCAGCGAGGCTGACCTGGTTGAGCTGCAGCGTCAGCTCTCCGCGCCCCTTCAGCACGCCGGACGACTTCGCATCCACGATGGTGCCGCGCACCGTCGCGCCTCGCGGAAGGGCGATGAAGCCACCCGCCACGACGTCGTTGATGATGATGCCGTCAAACGACTGGCCCGGCGTGTTGTGGTCGCTGGTGATCCGCTGGTTCACGCGCAACCGGATCAGCGTGCCGGCCGGGACCGTGACCACCTGCCCCGCGGCCTGACCGCCATCCACCGGCGGCGCATACCCATGCATGGCGTACGGAGGCTGCTGCGGATAGCCTTGCTGCGGGTAGCCCTGCTGCGGTGGATAGGGTTGCTGCGGGTAGCTCTGCTGCGGCGGATAGGGCTGTTGAGGGTAGCCTTGCGCCTGCTGCGGCGAGCCGTTCTGCGGTGGGTACGGGCTCTGCGAGGGCGAGCCGTTCTGCGGGTACTGCGGATATCCATTCTGCGGCGGGTAGCTCTGTGGTGGGTAGCTTTGTGCCGGGTAGTTCTGCGCCGGGTAGCCATTCTGCGGATAGTTCTGCGTTACCGGAGCGGGAGCGGCCGGCATCTGCTGCGGATTCTGCGGCGCATCCATCTGCCGGTCAAGCTCCTGATCCGCATCCGGATTGTTGCGCACCGGCTGTCCGGAGCCGGTCACGGTTGATGGACTAGTCTGTGACTCGGCTGCCGGCGCATACGTGCCGTCAGACTGCAAGACCATCCCCTGAGCGTTTCCTGCCGCACTTGTACTTCCTGTGCCCAGCGTCAGTTCATCGACAACCTTCTTCACGCCAGGAGCATTCGCGGCAAGATTTTCCGCGCGGCTGCGCAACGTCTCGCTACCAACGGTACCGCTGAGCGTCACCACGCCATAGACGGTGCGCGTGGTGATCGCCTCGCTCGCAAGCTCCGGCGCCCCGGCCAGAGCCTTAAGCACATTCGCCTCTACCTGTGCATCCGGCACGGTGCTCGTCTGCGCGAAACCCAACCCGGCAGAAGCGAGCAGCACGGCGCCAAGCAGCGTCGCTCGTACCGAGGTTTTGGAGGCGGACACCTGCACCATATCCTCCGGCCTGATCCTGCTGTTCCACTTCATCCAATGCATCAAAGAGCGTCCGTCGTGCAAATCGTCAAATCCAAACATCTGCATCCTCCACCTTCGGGTCTGTTTCAGCCGGTGCGTTGCGCCGTCTCCGAACCGGCCCGTTAGCTATGCAGACGCTAACGCGAAGGAAAAGTTGTTCACCACCCTAAAGGAACAAGACTCCTCTATATGAGGCACCAAGAAAGAGCACTGCGCAGCGAGTCGCCGAAGCAAAAGCAGATAGAAGAATCGCCTGCGTGGATCGGCACATTGCCGCCAAACTCGCCTCCGCTCCGAGCGTCCTCGACCCGCCTGCGATGCGCTTGACCCTCGCCCCTTTCCTTCCGCCTGACGGCTCCTTATGGCTTATCCGGCAGCCCGCAAGGAGTTGACCCGACCCTGAAAGAGCGATATATTTGAGATGCGGGGTGGAGCAGCCCGGTAGCTCGTTGGGCTCATAACCCAAAGGTCGTAGGT
>CAXTRZ010000238.1:0-4430 GCA_964246715.1 uncultured Acidobacteriaceae bacterium
GACGCTTAGAAAGACCGTCCCCTCGGTGGGCAGCACCTGCCCCGCCGCAATCTGTGCCTTGGCAAACGCCTCGCCAAAGTTATCCGCCACCCCCATCACCTCGCCCGTCGACTTCATCTCCGGCCCCAGCACCGTGTCAACGCCCGGAAATTTACCCCACGGAAACACCGGCGACTTCACAAAAAACCGCGATCCCGTGCCCAAATCCTGCCCGCTCGCCACTGCCTCCGGCAGCAGCTCCTTCAGCTTTCGTCCCACCATAATCCGCGCGGCGATCTTCGCCAGCGGCACTCCCGTAGCCTTCGACACATACGGCACCGTCCGCGAAGCACGCGGATTCACCTCAATCACGTACACCGTCCCTCGCTGAATCGCAAACTGAAGATTCACCAGCCCCATCACGTTCAGCGCCTTCGCCAGCGCCCGCGTGTACTTCCGGATCGTCTCCTTCACCTCAGGGCTGAGATCCACCGACGGCAGCACACACGAAGAGTCGCCCGAGTGCACCCCGGCCTCCTCGATATGCTCCATGATCCCCGCAATCACCACATCATCCCCATCGCACAACGCATCGACATCCACCTCCTGCGCGTCCTCCAGGAAATGATCAATCAACACCGGCCGCTCCTGCGAATACTCAATCGCAGTCGACATATACCGCACCACATCGGCATCGTCATAAGCAATCACCATCGCGCGTCCGCCCAGCACATAGCTCGGCCGCACCAGCACCGGATACCCCACCTTGTTCGCCCCCGCCACAGCCTCTTCCACGCTCGTCGCCAGCACACCCGCCGGCTGCGGAATCCCAAGCTCCTCAATCAACTTCCCAAACCGCTTCCGGTCCTCCGCCAGATCGATCGACTCCGGCGAAGTCCCAATCACGGGTACCCCCGCGCTTTTTAGCGGGAGAGATAAGTTCAGCGGAGTTTGCCCGCCAAACTGCACGATCATCCCAATCTCCGCGCCCGGTTTGTCCCCAAACGCTTGAGCCTCATGCTCATACACCCCCAGCACGTCCTCCAGCGTCAGCGGCTCAAAGTACAGCCGATCCGACGTGTCATAATCCGTCGACACCGTCTCCGGATTGCAGTTCACCATCACCGTCTCGTAGCCGTCCTCGCGCAGCGCAAACGCCGCATGGCAGCAGCAGTAATCAAACTCGATCCCCTGCCCAATCCGGTTCGGACCCGAGCCCAGGATCAGAATCTTCTTCCGCGCAGTCGGAGCCGCCTCATCCTCCTCGTCGTAGCAGCTGTACAGGTACGGCGTAAAGCTCTCGAACTCACCCGCGCACGTGTCCACCATCTTGTACACCGGCATCACCTTCAGCTTCTTGCGCAGCGCCCGTACCGCCGCCGTCCCTTCAGCGCCCGTCAACCCCCAGCCCGCCGCCAGCCGCTCATCGGAGATTCCCATCCGCTTCGCCGCCCGCAACTGCTCCGCCGTCACGCTCTCCATCGCAACCGCACCCACCGCCGCAATCTCGTCCGTAATCTGCTTCATCTGGTGCAGGAACCACGGGTCCATCCCCGTCATCCGCGACACCTCGCGCACCGTCATCCCGCGCTCAAACGCATACCGCACATAGTTCAGACGCTCCGGATGCGGCGTCACCAGCCGCTGCGTCAGACGCCTCGGCTCAATATCATCCGCCGTCGCCCTCTTGCCCGTCTCCAGCGACCGTACCGCCTTCATCATCGCTTCCTTGAAGGTCCGCCCAATCGCCATCACCTCGCCCACAGACTTCATCTGCGGCCCCAGGTTCTCATCCGCACCCGCAAACTTCTCAAACTGCCACTTCGGGATCTTCACCACCACATAGTCGATCGTCGGCTCAAAGCACGCCGGCGTCGCCTTCGTAATATCGTTCTGCAGCTCGTCCAAGGTGTAGCCGACGGCAAGCCGTGCGGCGATCTTCGCGATCGGAAAACCCGTAGCCTTGCTCGCCAGCGCGCTCGACCGCGACACCCGCGGATTCATCTCAATCACCGTCATGCGCCCGTTCTGCGGATTCACCGCGAACTGCACATTGCTTCCGCCCGTCTCCACCCCGATCTCGCGAATACACGCAATCGCCGCATCGCGCATCGCCTGGTACTCGCGGTCCGTCAGCGTCTGCGCCGGCGCCACCGTAATCGAATCCCCCGTATGCACCCCCATCGGGTCAAAGTTCTCAATCGAGCAGACGATAATGACGTTGTCCTTCAGGTCCCGCACCACCTCCAGCTCATACTCCTTCCATCCCAGCACGCTCTCTTCAATCAGGCACTCGCTCACCGGCGAAAGATCGATCCCGCGCGAAAGAATCTCCGTCATCTCCTCGCGGTTATACGCAATCCCGCCACCGCTTCCGCCCAGCGTAAAGCTCGGCCGGATCACGCACGGAAACCCGATCTTCGCCGCGAACGCCAGCCCATCTCCCACATTGTTCACCAGCTGCGACCGCGGCATATCCAGCCCAATCTTGTTCATCGCATCCTTGAACAGCAGCCGGTCCTCCGCCTTCTTGATCGCCTCCAGCTTCGCCCCAATCAGCTCCACCCCAAACTTATCGAGCACCCCCGAGTCCGCCAGCTCGACCGCCAGATTCAACGCCGTCTGCCCCCCAACCGTAGGCAGCACCGCAAACACACCCTTCGCACCTGACGCGGCCAACATCTCCGACTCGACCCGCAGGATCTCCTCCACATACGCCGCCGTCAACGGCTCAACGAACGTCCGCTGCGCCACCTCAGGATCCGTCATGATGGACGCCGGGTTCGAGTTCACCAGCACTACCTCATACCCCTCGGCCTTCAGCGCCTTGCACGCCTGCGTGCCGGAGTAATCGAACTCCGCCGACTGCCCAATCACAATCGGCCCCGAGCCGATCACCAGAATCTTCGCAATATCATTCCTACGCGGCATCTTCTAACGTTCCTCATTCAATGTCTTGCTTTGAAAAGGCGGGACTCTAGTCCCGCCATCACGGTCCTCGTATTGAAAGCGCGAGGTTTCAGCAGCATCGCCATGCCTCGCCGCAAATCCGGCTGTCTTGTTTTGAAAGGGCGGGACTTTAGTCCCGCCGCCATGGCCCACCACTAATCCGGGCTTTAGCCCCTGAGGGAGTTCATCCAACTCAAACTTCCCCGAAGCCGAGCAATACGCATACTCCGCCGCCTCAGCAGCAAGTCCCGCCTTCACCGCATTCCGCTCGATATACCGCAGATGCACTTCACAATCCCGCACATCCCGAATGCGATGATCCGAGAACCCCGCAACCCAAACATCACCCTGCCAATCCAACTGCTTCTTCGCTTTGAAAGAGAAGACCCCCTTGATGAACTGAACTGCCCGCTCAAGACTCTCGTTCGGCGTGATCAAGATATGAAAGTGATCCGGCATCACCGTAAAAGCATGAAGCGCAAATCGAGTCGGTCGATAGGAAAGTATCGTCTCCATGAACAAATCAGCCCAACGCTCATGACGAAAAAGAGGAAGCCGGGCTGCGCTATTGGAGGTCACGAAGTAGGTCTGTCCGTTGTTCGTCGCCGCCCGCATCGGTCTCATCTCTTCCCCTGATTGGGCTAAGCCCAGAACCTTCAAGCCGTAAGTCGCCTTACTTCTTCCACTCTTCCATCATCTTCCGGAAATCCTTGAACAGATAATGCGAGTCATGCGGGCCCGGACTTGCCTCCGGGTGATACTGCACGCTGAACATCGGGTCCGTCTTGTGCCGCAACCCCGCCAGCGTCTGGTCGTTCAAGTTCGTATGCGTCTGCTCCACATCCCCCGGCAGGCTCGCCGGATCGACGTTGTAGTTATGGTTCTGCGCCGTAATCTCCACCTTGCCCGTGTCGTGATTCAGAATCGGGTGATTCCCCCCATGATGCCCAAACTTCAGCTTGTACGTCCTTCCCCCCAGCGCCAGCCCAAAGATCTGATGCCCCAGGCAGATCCCAAACAGCGGAGCCTTCCCCTGCAGCGCCTGCACGTTCTCCACCGCATACTCCAGCGGCTCCGGATCCCCAGGCCCATTCGAGAAGAACACCCCATCCGGCCTCATCGCCAGTACATCCGCCGCCGGAGTCGTCGCCGGCACCACCGTCACGCGACACCCCTCGCGCGTCAGCATCCGCAGAATGTTCTCCTTGATCCCAAAGTCGTACGCCACCACATGCATCTCGGCCTTGTCAGATGAGACCCCCAGAAACTTGTCCCCCGTCTGATTCTTCGCCTCAGCCGATGACCATTCATACGCCTTTTTGGTCGTCACCACGCTCGCGAGATCCGTCCCATCCATCTTCTTGATCGCCTTCGCCTTCGCGACCAGCGCCGCCTCATCCAGCTTCTCGCCGCTCGCGATCACCCCGCGCATCACGCCGTTGGCCCGCAGATGCCGCACGACCGCGCGCGTGTCCACCTCCGCGATCACGGGAATCCCGTTG
>CAXTRZ010000239.1:0-4423 GCA_964246715.1 uncultured Acidobacteriaceae bacterium
GTCCGTACCCTTGCCATCGCTCCCTATCGTGTAAATCGGAGCATCGCTGCGCTGCGCCGCCGCCAGAATCGCATCATCGGATGACTCTCCCGCGGCGAACACTCCCGCCTCCGCCGGAGCCCCCGCGCTTCCGCTCTCCTCCTCCGGCGCATCGTCCCTGGTCCCACCCGCCGCCGCGGGAATCCACGGCTTCACCGTCGCCTGCCCCGCGCCATCGCGCTGCAGATGGAACGCCTCCACCGCATGTCCATCCCGGAATACCACGGCAAATCCGCCCTGCAGCGTAATCTCATGCTCGCGCAGCACCCGCTCCATCGCCGCGCGATTCACCACCTCGCCGCCCGCATCCTTACCCGTTACCGGCGCCGGCAGTGTCGACGCAATCGCCTCCGCCTCCACCCGCGCGTTGCTGGACGTGTATTGACTCAGCTCCAGCGCCATCCTGTCGCTGTCGTCCCGCATCTCCGTCACCGGCTGGCTGAACCAACGTTCCACCGCCCGATTCATCAACAGGTAACTGAAACTGAACATACCGATCAGCGGCACCATGCTCACCAGCACCGCGCCCCACAGCATCCGCGTCCGCAGCCGGCTACCCATCACGCCGCTCTTCTGGTCCGCATACAGCTTCAGCACGTTGCGCACCAGCATCAGCAGCACGCCCACAAATACAATGAAGGTCAGCGCGGACAACGCCGTATACGCGAAGATCTGCCCCGTCGTCGCCGGCTTCAGCACCTTCGGGTCCCAGGCATTCATCGTCGCGAACAGCGCGAAGATCAGCAGCCCGCTCGCCCCCAGCACCAGGCTCCAGATCTTACGTTGACGCGCACTCGTCGTCATCCCTTGCTTCCCTCACCCAGCCGTACAGGACAGGGTCACTGCCATTCCATCACGGATTCAACGGACTTCCACTGCCGATTCTGCGCCTTCGCCACCGCCTCATACGTCAGCGCGCCCTTGTACGTGTTCACGCCCTCGGCAAAGCCCTTGTCTTCCTTGATCGCCGCCTCCGCGCCCAGCCTGGCCAGCCGCATCAAGTAGGGGAACGTCGCATTCGTTAGCGCCAGCGTGGACGTATACGGCACCGCCGCCGGCATGTTCGTCACGCAGTAGTGGACCACCCCATCAACGACATAGCTGGGATCCGTATGCGTCGTCGGGCGCGCCGTCTCAATGCATCCGCCCTGGTCGATCGCCACATCCACAATCACGGCGCCCTTCTTCATCTTTGCGACCATCGCCTTGGTCACAATCTTCGGAGCCGCCGCCCCTGGAATCAGCACCCCGCCAATCACCAGGTCCGCCTCGCACACCGCGCGCTCCACGTTGTAGCTGTTGCTCGCCAGCGTATGCACGCGCCCGCCAAAGATGTCGTCGATCTCCCGCAGCCGGTTCAAATTCAAATCCACCATCGTCACCCTTGCACCCATGCCCAGCGCAATCTTCGCCGCGTTCGTCCCCACAATCCCGCCTCCGATGATGCACACAACGCCCGGCGTCGTCCCTGGAACCCCGCCCAGCAGCACTCCGCGCCCGCCATGTTCCTTCTCCAAGTACGTGGCTCCCACCTGGACGCTCATCCGCCCCGCCACCTCGCTCATCGGCGTCAGCAACGGCAGCGTCCCCGCCTTATCCCGCACCGTCTCATACGCAATCCCAATCACCTTGTTCTTCAGCAGCGCATCCGTCAGCTCCTTCAGCGGAGCCAGATGAAGGTACGTAAACAGCACCAATCCCTCGCGAAAGTGCTTATACTCCTTCTCCGTCGGCTCCTTCACCTTCACCACCATGTCGGAGAGGTACCACACGTTGTAAGCCGATCCCGTAATTTCCGCCCCCGCCGCCTGATACTCCTCGTCCGTAAACGCGGACAGCGCCCCTGCATTCGTCTCCACCAGCATCTTGTGCCCGGCCTCGACCAGCGCCTTCACCCCCGCCGGCGTAATCCCCACCCGGCTCTCATGATCTTTTACTTCCTTCGGTACGCCTACGATCATTGCTGTCTCTCCTTAGAACGCTACACAGATTGTATCCACTTCCATTTCCATCTATGGAACGGCTACTTGTATGAAAGTGCGCTTCAAGTTCCCGGCCATTGCAAAGGGCTCCTTGCTCAAAGTCCAAACCCAGCTCTTCCTTGCCGCCGAACCCCGGGTACGGCACACCAACGGGCCGGAGCAAGCCGAATCCCTCGCCAGTAAACCCGAGCGCATGCTCACCGCCCTCATTACCAGGCTTCGCAAAGCGCCTCTACCCTTAGCCCTTGACCCTTAACCCTCGTCTCAGGCCGTACAATCAAACATGGCTCCCGGCCACTTTCCGAGCGAAGGATAAAGAACCCGCCGCATGTCTTCGAACAACTTCCAGATGCGTTACTCGCGCGTGCACAACATGCGCTCCCTCTTCAGCCTCTTCTCGTCCGATCTCGCCATTGATCTCGGCACCGCGAACACTCTCGTCTTCGCCCACGGCAAGGGCATCATCGTCAATGAGCCCAGCATCATCGCCGTCAATCAGATCACCGGAGAGGTCGAAGCCGTCGGCAAAGAGGCCAAGGAGATGCTCGGCCGTACCCCAGGCAACATCGTCGCCATCAAGCCCATGAAGGATGGCGTCATCGCCGACTTCAAGCAGACGGAGAAGATGCTCAACTACTTCATTCAAAAGGCTCACAACCGCAAGATGATGGTCCACCCCCGCATCGTCATCGGCGTTCCCTCTGAGATCACCCAGGTTGAAAAGCGCGCCGTCATGGACTCCGCTTACCGGGCAAAAGCATCTGAGGTTCACTTGGTAGAGCAGGCCATGGTCGCCGCCATCGGCGCTGGCCTCCCCATCACCGAGCCTGGCGGAAACATGGTCGTCGACATCGGCGGCGGGACGACAGATATCGCGGTGATCTCCCTCGCCGGCATCGTCTACTCCCGCTCCGTACGCATGGCCGGAAACCAGATGGACGAGGCCATCATCACCTACATCAAGCGCAAGTACAACCTGCTCATCGGCGAGCGCACCGCCGAACAGATCAAGATGGAGCTCGGCTCCGCCTACCCCCTCGACAAGCCCATCACCAAGACCATCACCGGCCGCAACCTCATCGAAGGCGTCCCCAAGACCATCTCCATCGACGACTCCGAGATCCGCGAAGCCCTCGGCGAGTGCATCGCCACCATCATCAACGGCATCCGCGTCGCCCTAGAGCGCACCCCGCCCGAACTCTCCGCCGACATCTCCGAGCGCGGCATCGTCCTCACCGGCGGCGGAGCGCTCATCAAAAACCTGGACAAGCGCATCCGCGAAGAGACCGGCCTCCCCGTCTCCGTCGCCGACGACCCCCTCGCCTCCGTCGTCCTCGGCACCGGCCAGATGCTCTCGAACTTCAAGCTCCTCCGCAAAATCTCCATCGACTAAAAACAAGCATAAGCATCCCACCCGCCGTCATTCTGGCGAAGCCAGAATCTCCGGAGTGGCTCTTGCCGTTATTTTGTTCTTCCTTAAACCTCCGCAGCGTCTCCTCTGCGTGCGGTCTGCTCTTGCCGTGGCTTGTTCTTGCTCCGGAGCCCCTTACACTCCCACCGGATAAGGCTTCTCATGCGCCTCATCCCGGATGACGCCAAACCGCTCAAACCGTCCCTGCAGCAGACTCAGCAGCCCCGTATACCAGTACCCAAATACGAACAGCACCAAAAATGGCACCGTAAAGTAGTTCTCGCTTGTAATCGCGTACCAGATCGTCAACGCAAAGTAGCACCCAATCGCTAGCTCGATCCAGGGCACAATCCCCAGCCGCTTGCGATACTTCTGCGCCTGACTCCGCTCGCCCTTCTTCTTCACATTGAACTTCGGCGTCCGCGCAAACGCGCTCTTCACTCCGAACAGCGCCTCCAGCACCGCCTTCGTATTCGTAATCGAAAGCCCCACGCCCAATCCCATCAAACATGGCAGGTACAAGAAGGTTCGCCCCCACCGCTTCGGATACAGCTCCTTCTGGCTCACCAGGTAGAACGAGGAAACGCTCATCGTGCTTGCCATGAAGAGCGGAAAGTCGATCAACATCATCTGCACCCACCCCTGGTAGCTGCGAATAATCATCGCCGGCATCAGCAGCGTGCTCAGCACAATCATCAGCGGATAGCTGAGATTCGCCGTCAGGTGATACCACGCCTCCAGCTTTGTATGCCACGGCGCATCGCTTGCCATTACCCGCGGCAGAATCTTCTTTCCCGTCTGGATCAGGCCCTTCGCCCACCGCGCCTGCTGCGTCTTGAACGCCGTCATCTCAATCGGTAGCTCCGCCGGGCACTCCACGTCCTGCAGATACTTGAATCTCCATCCAATCATCTGCGCCCGGTAGCTCAGGTCCGTATCCTCGGTCAGCGTGTCGTGCTGCCAGCCGCCGGCCTCCTCGATGCAGGTGCGC
>CAXTRZ010000240.1:0-1908 GCA_964246715.1 uncultured Acidobacteriaceae bacterium
GCGTCCGCGTATCAGCGTATCGGAAGCATGTCTTTATGGCGACAACAAAAGAGCAAAGATTCGTTGATCCTGCGCGGATCGAGTGCTTCGCTTGTCTAGCGTCACGATCTCGGTAACGACTCATCCAACTCGCTCAGGGAAACGTCTGCGGTACGCCCCCGCAAACTGCCCTATAAACCCGTGATCGGGGAGTTGGAAAACCGAACAGAGTACGGTTCCTGTGACCTTTAGCTTTAGGGGCCTGGACATACGTCACAGGCTCCCCGACCGCAAAAGGGTAGGGAGTGCTCGACGCGCATTTCGCGCGCTTATGTGTATCGGGGTTTCGACACCCCAGGACGGTGCGTACCCGTCCCGCTTCTATCATCCGCGAAACAGCAAAAGTAAGCAACGGGAGGGACGCAGGAGCGCGGGCTGAACCTACACCCGTGAGGCGAAAGTGGCCCTGGAAAGCGGCAAAAGCACACTCATCTTGGTTCCATGCGAGAGCGCATCGGTACTGCTTTCAACGCGCATCGTTCCACCGTGATCCTCGACAAATTGCCTGGCCACGAAAAGGCCGATCCCGGTACCAACCGGATTCCGGGTGGTGAAAAACGCATCGAAGATTCGGTTGAGATGTTCCTCCGGGATGCCGATGCCGGTGTCAGCGATCGTCAGGTGTATCGCAGGTTCACCCGCGATCGCAGAGTCAAGCGTTTCAATCGACAAGGTACCCCCAGCCGGCATCGCTTGAATCGCATTTGCGATGAGATTGGAGATGACCTGCATCATCTCGCCCTTGCGGACTATGAGCGAATGCGGTGCCAAGAGACTCAGGTGCACCGCGATATTGGCTTCCGTGCACTTCCGTTGGTAAATGGTAAGAGCCTGGTTGACCAAGTCCGTCAAAGTTGTCTCTGCGGGGGATGCGTGTTCGCGATAGAAGCCTAGCGTCTGCTTCGCCAGGTGCGAGACCCGCGCAACTTCGCTCTCCGCCTCGCTCAGGAAAGCACGAACCTCATCGGGGTTATCGGCGTTTGATTTCGCGAGATAGATCAGATTGGTGACCGCCTCCAGAGGGTTATTGATCTCATGCGCGATGCTGGCTGCCATCCGTCCACTCGCAGCGATCTTCTCTGCTTGTAAGAGGGATTGCTCCATCCTCTTCCGGTCCGAAATGTTCCGTAGGATCTTGGACGCTCCAACGATTTGTCCCTTGTCGTCCCTAATGGGAGAGACCGTCAGCGACACCTCGAGGAGACTTCCGTCTTTCGCTCGCCGGACGGTTTCGAAATGTTCAATGCTTTTTCCAGCACGGATACTTTCAAGAATCGTCGTCTCGTCGGAGTGGAGATGCTCTGGAATGAGCTTGAGGATTGAGGTCCCCATCATTTCGTCCGCGGAATAACCGAACACGCGCGTCGCCGCCGCATTCCAACTCGTGACGATTCCATTGAGGTCTTTGCTGACGATCACATCATCGGAGTTTGAAACGATGGCTGCGAGCTGGCCGAGGCGTTTGGCATTTTCCCGCAACTCCTCTTCATTCCTTCGAATCTCGGTGATGTCGCGAACTGTGCCTAAAATTTTTCGTTCCGAACCCTTGGCATGGGTCTGCAGTTCGCCCTTCACCTCGATAGTTCGCAAGTTCCCGTCCGGCAGATAGATCAACCCTTCGAATTGGAACGGCTCGCCGTTGCGTATGGTTCTCTCAAAAGCGTTCTGAAAATCTTCACGACTGTCCGGGTGGACCACTTCTGACAAAAAGGCCGCACCATTCACAATGCCTTGCTCGCGCGTGCGACCGAAGATTTCATACATGCGGTCGTTTTCCCAACTGCCTTGGTCTTCGACCGTGTCCCAGACGAACACGCACAGTTTCGCCACCGCAGTTGCCAACTTGAGCCTTGCTTCGCTCTCCCGCAA
>CAXTRZ010000240.1:1918-4420 GCA_964246715.1 uncultured Acidobacteriaceae bacterium
CCCGCAACATGCGTGCCCCGACGACAGCCTCCGTCGTATTCCGAAAGGCGTTGTAGACGCCTTGGATCCGGCCGTTCTCGTAAATTGGGATCAGAGAATAACTGAAGCATTCCTCCTCTAGGACGCCATCGAGGAGGATCGGAAGGAACACATTGTCCCGCACCGCCGTCTCGCCACGGTACAAACACCCCTCGACATCGGCGCTCACCAAATCCCAGGCCTCACGGAACACGTCGGGGTATCGAGCACCCAACGCAACCGGATGTTTTGCAGATACCGTGGCGATGGCCGCGTCGTTGTAGAGGAAGACCATGTCCGGTCCCCAGGACACAAGGGCCGGGAACGGCGCATGCAACATCAGGTTGACCGAGGACAGCAGGGTCGGAGACCAACTCTTGAGGGAGCCGAGTGAGGTCTTCGTCCAGTCGAAGGCTCGAATACGCTCTGCCATCTCACTGTGGCCGGCGACGCGGGTATCGATTTGGGGTGTCTGTATGGTTTCTTCCATCGTTCTGGTCTTACCAAATACGTACCCCCCCATCGTAAATAATCCTCCCTCATTTAGGGCTGTTCCATCCCAGAAGGAGTTGCACCTCTCGCCTGTCTCCAGCCGCTAGCGCGCCTTGAGTCACCCTCCACAGCGGGCCTGTTCGAGATGGTTCCGAACGCTCCTTACCCACGCTATTTTCCCTTCCGTTTCCAGTATTCGTATTCGATAGCGAGCGAGCAGGCGTCCACGGCCAGGAGATACCATTGCTTGAGATCAGCAATCACTCGCTCCATTTCTTCCCGTCGCTCTGTCTGAAGCGCTTTCGTTGATTCATCCCAGCTTTTCGATTCTTCAACGAGGTTTTCGATCATCCGTGGCTGATAGGGCTTCTGAGCAGAAGCGTCCCTTTGCTGCTGCAGGGACATGAGTGCGTTTCTTCCACGACGCGATGCCACTTCGTGCACAATCGTATTGCGTGCGTCACGGCGTCGCTCCAATCGTTTGGCGTCGCTCCGCAGACCATCCGCTGCCTGCTTCGCATTTGGCGTTTCATTTGGTTCCGGAACCTTGAAAGGCCTCATATAGCCGTTGTGTCTCGCGGTGGCTTCGTATTCCTCGGGTGTGAGGCCGAATCGCGCCATGACGTAATACTCTCGAACGCGATCCGCAGCGATATTCAGCCAGACCGCGGCTCCACCAGCGTGCTCCCAGAACGACTCTGCGTCATCGAGGATGTTGTCTGGCTTCCTATGTTCAAAGCTGTAGAGAACCAAGCCGATCGCATTCCTCGCCAACTCCATTGTGCCGAGGAAGTCCTCCGCTGCTTTGTAGTACGTCTCCTCTTGCTTTGTGGGCGTGTGAGGAGGAGACGTTTTATCCCAATGAAACCAGTCAGGTTCAAAGGGCGCGTCCGTGCTCCACATTGCAAGCCCGATGTGGTCCTCAGAGGGGGTATCTTCGTCAGCCCAAGCGTAATCGAGGACGGCGTGAATTCCTGCCGCATCGAGCAATGCCGTCGCTTCGTCGTACAGCTTGACCAGTAGGCTTTCTGATTCCGGTGGATGTTCGCTCATCACTTAATATCCAGCGGCAGTTCGGCTCAGATACGTCGCAACCGTCGCGGCGACTCCGACCACGAGCTCGACTTCCTTGTAGGTCGGCTCTCCGCCTTCGAGAAGGTGGCGGCCGCGATTGCTCGCAAATCCCCAAAGCTTGGGGATGGCTTCATTAAGAGGTGGCCGAAAAAGATCAGGTCTCGTTTTGGCTAATTCGTCGAGGGTGGCTTTACCAGTAATCCCTGCAACACTTTTCGCAGCACACTCCAATGCGGCCATGCCATGCTGAACGGCGCCGGTAAGGTCCGGCGTGGGCCTCCGCGAAAGGTCTTGGATCGCTTTGTGAAGTTCATCCGAAGAGGTCTGCATCCCTGCGGCTTGAAGTGCGGGGGAGGCCTGGCGGAGGACTACCTCAAACGCCTCCGTGCCACGCGAAAGAATCTGCCCGTTCTCCATCTTCCATCCGACCCCGTTCTCCTCAAAGAGCGCATTGAGGTCTTCCGTAAACTCGGCTGTTGAAAACGGCGAAGAACTCGCCATCAGGCGATTCTGATGTGCCGAGAGATTGCGATACACCGCTTCGGCGAGATCATAGACCCGGAACCAATCACAGTTCTCCAGATACCAGACCACTTCACCCCAGACGTTGTCGGAACTCCAGTTTCCTCGATCCGGCAACCGGTTGAGGGCGGAGCACACTAACTGTCTCGCTTGGTCCGCGTCGAGGTAGCGACGCAGAGCCGCGAGGATGTAACCGCGAAAGACTTCAGGTGCATCTTCGCGGATCGTGATTTCTTGAGCAGGACCTCTATAACCATGCCGTCTTGAGAACGAATCCATTGCGGTTCACCGTAAGCAACCATGATATTTGCTTGCTCAAATTCCAGTTTCCAGTAGTTCATTACGTGTGTAGGGAGGAGCAGGCTCCAACCATTAACCAGCCCCGGTACGCCGCTT
>CAXTRZ010000241.1:0-632 GCA_964246715.1 uncultured Acidobacteriaceae bacterium
AGCCTGCGCGAGAATGAGGAGTAACGCTAAGGAATCTCTGTACAAGAGAGCGTTTTGAAAGGGCGGGACTTTAGTCCCGCCGTAAGTCTTGATCAGAGGTTCTCTAACGTTTGCGCCGGTTTTGGTAGATGGATCTCATGACGATCACTCTCGCCCTAAACTCGAAGCGCAGGTTCGCAAAGATGCCGCTGCCAACGGCTACGACGATGTCGAAAACTACATCCAGGCCGTTCTCTGGAGTCCGCCCGACTTCATGGATTGGGCCTGCGCCACGAACTCGCTTCGCTTGGCCTTAGCGCAGATGCCTGCTCGGTTGCGTGGGCAGCGTAAAGTGGAACGTCGCACCTTCGCCCGGAGGGCTGCTGGCCCAGATCTTTCCGCCATGCTGCGTAATGATGCTGCGGCAGATCGCCAGCCCTAGCCCCGTCCCCCCCATCGCCCGCGAGTCTGACGCATCGATCTGCTGGAAGCGCTCAAAGATGTTCTCTAGCCGGTCCTCCGGAATCCCGCGGCCCTCATCGTGCACATCGAACTGCGCCTCGCCTTCTTCGGTGCGCCGCGCCGTCAGCGTAATGCGGCCATGCGGCGGCGAAAACTTGATCGCATTCGAGATCAAGTTCGCAAGCGCCTGC
>CAXTRZ010000241.1:642-4420 GCA_964246715.1 uncultured Acidobacteriaceae bacterium
GCCGCATGCTGCAGCTCGGTCGCGCGGTGTAGCAGGTCGTCGGCGGAGCACATCATGGAGTGCAGCTCCGCGTTGCCGCTGCTGATGCGCTCAATATCGAGAATGTCGTTCACCAGCCGGACCAGCCGGTCGGTGTTGCCGATCGCAATCTCGAGCATCTTCTTCATCTTCTCCGGCCGTGAGTTCAGCGCGCCCCCGGTAATCAGCCCCAGCGCCGCGCGCAGGCTGGTCAGCGGCGTACGTAGCTCATGGCTGACCGTGGAGATGAACTCATCCTTCATCCGGTCGAGCGCCCGCCGCTCCGTCGTGTCCGTAAACGCAACAACAACGCCGATCGCCTTGCCCGTCCGTCCTTCGCTCGTATCAATCTGCGGCCGCGCCACGTAGTCCACCGGAAAGCTGGTCCCGTCCTTGCGCCAGAAGACCTCATTTGACACACGCATCGCATCCATGCGGTCGATCGACTTCATCACCGCCGAGTCCGCCTCCAGATACGGCGTTCCATCCGCCCGCGTGTGGTGCACCATCGGATGGATCTTGCGCCCCAGCAGCTCCTGCGGACGATATCCCAGCATCTGCGCAGCGGCCGGATTTACCACCGTCACACGCCCTTCCAGGTCAACGCCATAGATGCCGTCCCCCACCGACTCCAGGATCGAGTTCGACTGATTGATCAGCGTCCGCAGCCGCTCCTCCGCCTGCACCTGCTCGGAGATATCCACGCCGAAGCCCAGAACATACGGCTCCCGTCCTGGTATCGTAATTAGCTTGTTGCGGTACGCGATGATCCGTTCGCCGCTCTCGCGATGGTTTAGGTGCAGCCGCCCCTGCGCCTCGCCCGTCTCCTGAATCTCCCGCAGATACCGTTGGACCTGCTCGGCGAACTGCGTGGGGATGAACTCCAGCAGGCTGCGCCCCACCATCTCATCGACAGCATGGCCGATGCTGGCAGCGCCGTGCGTGTTCACGCTCAGCAGCATACCCTTCGCGTCGTGCGTGCACACCATGCCCAGCGAGCCTTCCACAAGCTGCCGGTACCTCGCCTCGCTCTCCTGCAGCGTGGCCTCCGCCGCCCGCCGCACGGTCACGTCAATGCCCGTCGCGATGATGAAGTTCGTCTGCCCCTGCGGGTCCACCAGCGCCGTCGCCGACCACGCAATCCGCCGCAGCGTTCCATCGCGATGCTTCCAGTAGTTCTCAAAGCTGGCTGGAAAACCCCCGGAGCGCAGCCGCTCGAAGTTCTCCTTCTCCGCCTGTACCGCCTCCTCGGGGATCAGCTTGTCCCAGATATACCGCCCCACCAAGCTTGAAAACGCATACCCGGAGACCGCCTCGCACGCCCGGTTGAAGCGCACCACGCGCCCCGCTGTGTCGAACACCGCCACCAGAGCGCCCACCGTATCCAGCACCGTCGAGACGAAGTTCCGCTCCACCGTCAGCGCCGACTCCACCCGCTGCCGCACCCGGCCCGCGCGATCCATCGACCGCACCCGCGCGTTTAGCTCAAAGCGCGTAATCACCTGTCGTGAGAGCACGGCCAGCGTCTGCTTCTGCACCTCGGTCAGGGCATGGGGAACGCTGTCCTGCACAAACAGGCACCCGATGCAGATCCCCGCGGGCGTAGTCAGCGGCGCGCTTGCATAAAACCGGTACGCCCGCCCGGAGACCATGATCCCGTCCGGCCGATACTCGGGGTGATACCGCGCGTCCGGAATCTCATACACGTTGTCGCCTAGGATCGCCGTCTCGCACGGCCTGCCGCCGCGTGGCTGCTTCGCTGGCCCAGGCCCCTGGCGCGACACAAAATGGATTGCATCCGCCCCAATCAGCGACACGCCCGCGATCGCAGTCTTGCAGATCTCCCTTGCCAGCGCGGTTATCTCGTCAATAGCCGGATCGGGCGCACTCCCGATAATCTCGTATTCCTCGAGAGCGTCGAGCCGAAGCGCCTCTTCTTTGGCCAGGGTATTTACCATTTCATCAAAAATGCTAGAGCCTGCAGGTATCACCGGCACTCATACGAAAGACGTACAGGTGCCTTACACATACCCATGGATTCCACTGTGGGAAACGAGCAGAACCACGCAATGGATTCCGAACAGGCGACACATGGTCCAACGCAAACTCCTTCGCCCTTAAATTCACAACGCCAAGCACGGCCCTCCGCCTAAAACCTTCAGCGCCGGTAGCCAAACTTTCCCCAGTTAGATGCAATCCGTTGCAGCCCTGTCATGGTTCACAGGACTCGCCACGCTCTAAGTCCTTGGCAAATATCCTTACGGCTTAGGCAACGCGCAACACTCTCCCGCCGCCGCAGGCTCGTTGGAGCTGGCATCCATCGCCACCTTCCACCCCGCCTTCGTCTTCTTCCACACCGTCACGTATCGCCCGGAGGTCAGCACCGGCTGCCCGTTCGCGTCAGTCGAGTACCCCTCATAATGCCCCCACGTAAACCCCATATCGTTCAAAGGCCCCATCTGCGCCCCCTGCGCCACCCAGCTCAGGCGATACTGCTTCGGATCCCATTGCGCCTGCGCCGCAATCGCCCCGCGCCCCAGCACCGCCGGCTTGCCATTGTTCAGCACCACGGCGTCGTCCGCGAACCACTCCACGAACGCCTTGCCTCCACCCGTCCCCACCGCATCGGAGAACTTTCCTTCTAACTCCAGCAACTCCACCACCCCCGGACTCAGCGTCGGCTGCACCAGCGGGCTCACCAGCCTGTATCCGCCTGACCCCTTCGTCTGCAGCCCCGGCACCTCCACCGGAGCCGTCTGCGGCCCCGTAGCTGGCCCTATCGTCGCCGGGGTCGCCTGCGGTGCGCTCCCGTTGATCCTGCCGTCGATCGTTCCACCAATCGTCCCGCTGATCGATCCGTCAATCGTGCCGCCCACCGTCCCGCCAGGATTCGCCGGAGCCGGCGCGGGCTTCGTCTGCGCCGCCATCGCCCCCGCGGCCAGAACCACCGCCCACGCCACCGTCATCCCGCGTTCCAACATGCTTGCATCCTAGCAAAATCGCGCAAACCAGGAAGCCGAGGCAGGGGATCATCCCACCCCGGGCCATCCCTTGCGCCTACTTCTTGTGATAGTTCGGGTACGCCGGACGAGTCGGCGTCGGCACCGGGTTCTTCGCCAGTACCTCCAGCGCCAGCGCCACCGCCTTCTCCAACTGCGGATCATGCCCCTCTAAGACCAGCTTGGGATCTTGTTCCACGGGAAAGTCCGGCTCGACGCCCCGGTTCTCCACGTCCCACACCCCCGCCGGCGAAAACTGCCCGAAGCTCGGCGACGTCACCGACCCCCCATCCATCAGCACCGGGATCGCCCCAATCCCGACCAACCCGCCCCACGTCCGCTTGCCCACAAGCGGCCCCAGCTTCTGCTGCTTGAACAGGTACGGCATCGCGTCTCCGCCAGAGCCTGAAAACTCATTCGCAATCATCACCTTCGCGCCCAGAATCGACGCATTCGGCGTCCGGTCAATCGCTCCATACCGCGGCGACCAGTAGTCCATCAGCGTCCGCTTCATCGCCTCGATGATGTAGTCCGCCACCTGCCCACCCGCGTTGAACCGCTCGTCAATCACCGCGCCCTGCTTGTTTGTCTGCGCGAAGTAATACCGGTTGAAGTTGGTGAACCCGCCCTCGCCCGTGTCCGGTAGATACACATAGGCCAGCTTCCCGCCGGACATCTGGTCCACCTTCCTCTGGTTGCTCTCAATCCATTCCGTGTTGCGCAGCGCCGCCTCGCTCCGGATCGGAATCACTGTAATCTCC
>CAXTRZ010000242.1:0-4419 GCA_964246715.1 uncultured Acidobacteriaceae bacterium
TGTTCAGCATCCGTGCCCGCGGCTAGTCTCCCAACCCCTACCTCGCCTTCAGCACCGCCTCCTCCGGCGCCAGAGCCAGCGCCACAATCGTCGGAAACAACCGCAGAAACTCCTCATAATGCGCCAGTACCGCCTGCACGCGAGT
The DNA here is from genome assembly GCA_964246715.1 of uncultured Acidobacteriaceae bacterium. GTDB lineage: Bacteria > Acidobacteriota > Terriglobia > Terriglobales > Acidobacteriaceae > Edaphobacter. The sequence continues at coordinate 146 of CAXTRZ010000242.1, forward strand.
CTGCTGCAGCATCACCTCGCTCACCCACGTCTTATACGGATCGCGCACCCCCCGCCACGGCAGCACCCGCGCCTCTTCGCCGTACCACTGCATCAGCCGGCGCCGAAACTCCACCCGGTCCGCCGCATCCAGACCCATACCCACCGCCGAACCACCGTTCATCCCTCAATTCTACTGACCAGCAAGAACCCGCGCCCCGCAGCTACATCTCCGCCCACTGCCGCAGCAGGTTGTGATACACCCCGGTCAACTGCACCGCCGACGCCTTCGCCGCCTCGCCCTCCACCCCCGTCAGCCGCTGAATCGACGCATCCAGATCGAAGAGCAGCGTCCGCTGCGCATCCTGCCGGATCATGCTCTGCATCCAGAAGAAGCTGCTCACCCGGTTCCCCCGCGTCACCGGCTCCACCCGATGCAGACTCGTCGCCGGGTACAGCACCATGTGCCCCGCCGCCAGCTTCACCCGGTGCTCGCCGTAGCTGTCCTCAACCACCAGCTCCCCGCCCTCGTAGTCACCCGGTTCCGTGAGGAACAGGGTAGCGGATAAGTCCGTCCTGATCCTCTGCCCCGTCGTCGCCACCTGACGTACCGCCGTATCCACGTGCGTCCCAAACGTCTGCCCGCCGGCATAGCTGTTGAACATCGGCGGAAAGACGCGCAGCGGCAGCGCCGCGGACATGAACCTCGGGCTCCGTGCCAGCCCGGTCAGCACCATCTCCCCCACCTGATGCGCCGCCGCCGTGCCTTCCTTCACCTGCGCATTCCGCTTGACCTCCTGCGCCTGATAGCCCGCGGTCACGCGCCCGTCCACCCACTCCGCCGTGCTCAGCACCCTCCGTGCCTCAGCCACCTTTTCCTTCGACAACACGTCTTCAATCGCCAACAACATCGCAAAACTCCCGTCGTCCGGTCTACGTTCTCCGTTGCCTGCTCCGTCTTGAGAACGGACACCGCCGTTAGAACTTGTAGTTGAATCCCACCAGCGCGTTCACGCCCTCGCCCGGAACCAAGTGGCTCGGGTGCGGCAGGTCAATATAAAACCGGTTGAACAGGTTGTTGACGTTGGCCTGCAGCTCCATGTGGTCGTTCAGCGGACGCTTCAGCATCGCGTTGAACACCCAGTACCCCGGCACCTGCTTCATCGCCATTGACGTCACCTGGTAGCAGGTCGTCACCAGCGGATTCGTTGTCGTCCCCGCGCACGGAGCCGCCCCCGCCGCAAACGTCTGCGCCGGCCCGAAGGTCAGCGGAGCATACGGCACCGTCGAGCTAGCCGTGCGGCTCGCCACATAGTTTCCGCCAAGCCCCGCGTTAAAGTGCATCGGCAGCCTGTGTGTCAGAAACATGTTAAAAGTATTCGCCGGTACGTTCGCCAGCGGATACCCAACCGACGTCGGGTAGTACTTGGAGTAGATCACCTTGCTATCCAGGTACGCATACCCGGCCACGATGTCCATCCCCTGCGGCAGCCGGCCCACCACGCTCATCTGCACACCCTTCACCGCCTGGTTGCCCGCTACCACAATGTTGTTGGAGTTCGTCGGGTCGGTCTCACGAGCGTTATCCTTCTCCGTCCGGAACGCCGCGCCCTCCATCATCAGGCGCTCGTTCAAAAAGCTGTACTTCGCGCCCACCTCATACGTCTCATTCTCCTCAGCACCCACGTTCTGCGTAATCGAGGTCAGCGCCAGCGACTCCGCTGAAGGATTGAAGCTGGTGCCATAGTCGAAGTAGACGCTTCCGTTCCTGGTGGGCTTGTAGACAAAGGCCGCCCGATAGGTCGGCTGCGCATCAATGCGCGTGAACGCTCCCAAGCTCGACGCCGCCGTGACCGCTCCGCCCACCGGAGGCGCTAGCTGGTAGGCGTTATAGCCCGTGTCGAAGCGGTCGTACCGCACGCCGCCGCTCAGCTCAAACAGCCGCCCCAGGCGCATCGTATCCACAAAGTACAGCCCTACGCTCTCCGCCTTGGTGTGCACAATGGACGAGATATACCCCGTCCCGCCAAAGACCGCGGACGTATTCGGATTGAGCAGCGTCGTCGACGGCACCGTATTCAACCCGCTGATCGTGTAGCTGTACCGGATGGGGTTGGAGATCTCCTGCCCACCCTCCACGCCGCCCGCCAGGTTATGCCGGATGAACCCTGTCTTGAACCGCACCGTCGCCTCGGTCTGATCCCACAGGTCGCCCTCGACGCTCTTCACCTGGATCTGATTGCGGTTCACCAGGATCGTGCTCGGATCCACCTGCCCCGGAAGATACGGGCACGTCTTGCCGGTCACGCTGGACGTCGGCAACGCTGCGATATACCCGCCCACCGGCACGCTCAAGCTGGGATTGGAACATATCTGCGGCTCCGTAATCTGCGAGTTGCGCGGATAGTTCGCCGCCCGCGCAATCGAGTGCAGCGTGATGTGGTCGTTGAAGACGTGCTCCACTCGCGCCGTCAGGATGTCGTCGTTCGTCTTCAAAAAGTTCTGGTCCGAAAAGCCAAAGTACGAGTAGCGGCTGACGCCCGGCGCAAGCTGGTTATAGAACCACGGCAGCCCGTAGTCGGGCGTATAGTTCTCGTTCAGGTGCAGGTAGCTCAGAGTGAAGCGCGTCGGCGAGTTCAGCCCGAAGCTCACGCTCGGCGCCAGCCCAAAGCGCCGAATCGCCACGAACGGCCGTCCCGCCACCCCCGCGTCGTCTACCATCGCGTTCAGACGAACCGCGCTGCCCGCCGCCATCTCCGGCGTCGGCTGATCGATATCCACCGTCGCCCGCCGCGTCAGGTTGCTCCCGAACTGTCCCTGCACGTCTACCAGCCGGCTCAGCCCCGGTACCTTGCTCTCCTGGTTGATCACGCCGCCCGTCGCGCCGCGGCCGAACTCGATCCCCGCCGGCCCCTCCAGCGCCTCTACCTGCTCATAGTTGAACGCATCGCGATAGTAGCTGCCGAAGTCCCGTATGCCGTCCAGAAAGATGTCGTTACGCGCCGTGAATCCACGGATGGTCAGGTTGTCGCCCTGCGCGCCGGCCTCCCCCGCCGCCAGGCTGATGCCCGGCACGTTGCGCAGCGTATCGCGCAGCGTCGTCACGCCTTCATCGCGCAGCACAAACTGCGGAATCACCGCCACCGTTTGGGGTACATCCACCAGGGGCTCGGTGAACTTCGTCATCGAAACCTCATTCGGCACCGCACCCGTTACATCCACCGTATCCGAGTGGCTCACGCTCACCGTCGCCGTCTTCGCGCTCGTAAACGTCACGTTTAGCCCGGTCCCATCCAGCAGCAGCTCCAGCGCCGTCTCGTCGGAGTACGTACCGTTCACGCCGCGTGTCGCAATATCGTTCCACGTCGAGGACGCACCCGGAGCCCCCGGCCGCAGCGACACCGTCACTCCGGTCGTCTGCCTGTACGCTTCCAGTGCATCCCCCAGCCGCCCCGCCGGAATCGCAAACACCCGCTGCGGAGCCTCCATCTCCGTCGCTGGAGACGCCACCGCCGGCCCATTCGCGTCGCTCGGCCCCTGCGCTACCGCCAAGCCAAACCCGCCTACGCATGACCCTGCCGTCCATGCTGCCACCATTGCCAGCGCGGTTACGCTGCTGATTCCGTTCAAACCGTTCTTCTCTGCCATCACTTCTCCTTGTACAAACGCCATGCCCAAACGCAATCTCTTCATCCGGCGATCAGCCGCGCCAGATTGCGCTCCAATCTACGACAACTCCAGTCCGATATCCAAACCATACACGATCTCCGACTAAATCAGTCCGATATTTTGCATGGCGCAACTTTTCAGCATCGAAAGAACATCCACACAGACCATGCGCGCGTCTTCCATCCAGCAGGCCATGCAGGAGCGGATCACACCGTCGCTGACCTTCCCTGCAAGATTGGTTGTTCGGCAGAGCATCTTTTCTGCGGACTTCCTTGTCATCGCGCACTGAATTCGCTTGCTCTTTGTTCGTGCCGCCAATGAGAAAAAGAAACACCGCCTGAGCGACGAAATCTCCAATCCAGCCCTTCAACCCTCTCGTTGTGACAGACAGTCTCCGTGCGGCACCCCGAAAAAAGGGAGCGGCTAGAACCGGCTGTAAACGCAATGCAACCCAGAGGGTCATAACCATGGAACAGATAGAACAACTCAAACCATTGACCGAGCTTCGTAAGAAGCGCGTCAATCGGCGTAACTTCCTCGTCGGAGCCGGTGCCGCAGGTGCCGCTACCGTGCTGGCGGGTTGCGGCGGCGGCCCCCCCGCCCCCACCACAACACCCACCCCCGCTC
>CAXTRZ010000243.1:0-467 GCA_964246715.1 uncultured Acidobacteriaceae bacterium
CCCCACCACCACCGCGCGCCATCCGCATCTCCTTCAGCCCGGACACGAAAACCCTGGCCTTCCTGGCCTACCCCACCCATGCAGCGGTGGAGAAGGCCAAAGATAAGAAGCTCACCCCACCGCCCGCGGCGCATGAAGAGCTCGTGATCCTGAATTTGGGAAATTCGGATCTGACCAACTCCAAGCCCACCCGCATCCCGGACGTAAAGTCCTTCCAGCTCCCGGACAAGGGCACCGGCTTCATCGCCTACCTCAAGTACCCCGTTCCCGACGCCAGGAAGCCCGCGCCTGCTCCAGACACCCCGGCGGACAACGACTCCGACGACTCCGAAGACCAGGGCCGTGGAGGACGCGCCGCCGGTGCTACCGGCTCTGCAACCCCGGCCAATCAGTACGGCTCCCTGCTCACCCTTCGTGCCCTTCCGGACGGCACGGAGAAGACCTTCCCCGACGTCCTCGAATTCCAA
>CAXTRZ010000243.1:477-4409 GCA_964246715.1 uncultured Acidobacteriaceae bacterium
CCTTGCCTACTCCGTCGCCTCCCCCAAGCCTGAAACCGACGGAGTCTTCCTCCTCGCCACCGCCAGCGGCGATCCCAAACCCCTCATCACCGGCAAAGGCCGCTATGAGCACCTCACCTTCGATGAAAAATTCGACCAGCTCGCCTTCATCGGCGCCCCTGCTCCCGCGAACACGCCAGACGCAGCCGACGCCTCCGATGCCAAAAAGAAGCCCCTCTACAATCTCTATCTCTGGGACACCGGCGAGCCGAAAGCTACCGATATCGTCTCCACCTTCCACCCCGGCTACATCCTCAACGACCACGCCACCCTCACCTTCTCCAAAGACGGTACCCGCCTCTTCTTCGGCGCCGCACCCGCTCCGCCGCCCGCGCACGCAACCGCCATTGACCCCGACAAGCCCTCCTTCGACCTCTGGCGCTACCAGGACGACTACATCCAGCCCGCGCAAAAAGTCCGCGCCACCGCAGACCTCAACCGCAGCTACCGCGCCGAGTACCTCATCCGGCAGCACAAGATGATCCAGCTCGCGGACGAGACCATGCCGGAGTTGACCCTCAGCGAGTCAGGCCGGTACGCGCTCGGCACAGACGACCGAGCCTACCGCGCCATGCTCGACTACGACGACCGCAGCGCAGACTACTACCTCGTCGACGCCGACACCGGCGCGCGCACGCTGCTGCTCAAAAAGCATGCCGGATTCATCCGTTGGTCTGCGGATGGCAAGTACCTCCTCACCTTTGACAGCAAGGATTGGAGCACCATCGCGGTGCCCAGCGGCAAGGTCACGAACCTGACCGCGAAGCTGCCGGTCAAATTCTTCAACGAAGAAAACGACGTTCCCGGCGTCCCCGGCGCCTATGGCAACGGCGCATGGACCAAGGACGATAAAGCCGTCCTCCTCTACGACCACTGGGACATCTGGCAAGTCACTCCGGACGGAAGCAACGCAATCAACCTGACCGCGGGCCTCGGCCGCAAGGAACACATCGAGTTCCGCTACCTGAAGCTTGATGGCGACCCCGAAGCTCGCAGCATCGATCCCGCCAAGCCTGTTCTGCTCTGCGCCGAAGACACAATGTCGCATGAGACCGGCTTCTACACCGCTCGCATTGCCGATCAGAAGATCGGCGCATCGCAGCCGCCCTTGCGCCTCGCTTACGCAGCCAAAGACTTCTCCAACCCCATCAAAGCCAAAGACGCGGACGTCGTCATCACCTCTGCGCAGACATACACGCAGTTCCCGGACCTGCTCGTCACCAACTCCAGCTTCGCCAAAATGGAGAAGGTCACAGACGCCAATCCGCAGCAGACGCAGATACTCTGGGGCACAGACGAAATGGTCAGCTTTCAGAGCTTGGACGGCGTCAACCTGCAGGGCATCCTCTACAAGCCCGCCAACTTCGACCCCAACAAGAAGTACCCCATGATCGTCTACCTTTACGAGAAGCTCTCACAGAACATCCACCACTTCGTCGACCCCAAGCCGATGGACTCCATCAACATCAGCTACTACGTCTCCAACGGCTACCTCGTCTTCACCCCGGACATCGTGTACACCACCGGCTACCCCGGCCAGAGCGCGCTGAAGTGCGTGCTCGCCGGCGTCAGCGCAGTGACAGCCAAGGGCTTCGTCGATGAGAAGAACATCGGCATCCAGGGCCATAGCTGGGGCGGATACCAGATCGCCTACATGGTCACCCAGACCAACCGCTTCAAGGCAGCCGAAGATGGTGCGCCCGTCGCGAACATGATCAGCGCGTACGACGGCATCCGTTGGGGTCCGGGCCGCCCCCGTCAGTTCCAGTACGAGATCTCCCAGAGCCGCATCGGCGGCACCCCGTGGCAGTATCCCATGCGCTTCATTGAGAACTCGCCCATCTTCCAGATCGACCGCGTCACCACGCCGCTTCTCATCGTCCACAACGATGCCGACGACGCCGTGCCGTGGTACCAGGGCATCGAGCTCTTTCTCGGTCTCCGCCGCCTCGGCAAGGAGGCGTACCTCTTCACCTACAACGGCGAACCCCACCACCTGCGCCGTCGCGCCAACCAAAAGGATTACGCCATCCGTATGGCGCAGTTCTTCGATTACGAACTGAAGGGCGCTCCCAAACCTGCGTGGATGCAGAACGGCATCCCCTACAACCACACCGCAGAGCAGATGTCCCTGGGAGATGACGGTAAGTGATCAAAGCTGATCTTATACAGCAAAGCCCCGAGGATCATCTCCTCGGGGCTTTGCTGTTCAGGCACCTACCTCGCCACAATCTCCACCGCCTCCTGCACAATTCGCTGGTAAACCGCCACATACTTCAGCTCGATCCGCTCATCATTCCCATGCACCCCTTCGTTCTCCGCAAACGTCCGCGGCACGCGAATCCCATAAGCGTTCACGCCCTTGCCCCGCAGAAACGCCGAGTCCGTCGCACCCGTCGTCATCACCGGAATCGTCACCGCCTCCGGCAGGTACTTCTTCGTCGCCTTCGCAAACGCCTCAAACATCGGCGTATGCAAGGAGCTCGCCGGCGCAGTCGGCATGGCGTTCGTCAAATCTGGTGCCACCAACGTCACGCTTGGGTCGTCGATAACCCTGCGCATCGCCTCGTAAAACGCCGGCATGTCCTCATCCGGTAAAGCCCGTATATCCAACTCCGCCTCGCCCTCCGGGGGAATCACATTGGACTTGAACCCGATCTTCATCACCGTCGGTACCACGCTCGTATGCAGCATGGAGTAGAACTGCGGCATCCTCGCATGCAGCGTCCGCTGCGTCTCCGGCTTGTCCAGGCTCCGGAACAGCGCCGCATCCTCCGGCGCCGACTGTTCAGATAGCTTCGCCAGCTCCGAGAAGAACTGCCGCGTCGTATCGTTCAGCCGCATCGGCGTCTCCCACGTCCCCAGCTTCGCCACCGCCTCCGCCAAATGCGTCACCGGGTTCTCCAGCACCGGCACCGACGCATGCCCGCTCTTGCCCTTCGCAACCAGCTTCACCCCGCGCGGCAGCTTCTCGCCCGTCGCCACCCCGAAATACGCGACCTTGCCGTCCTTCACCTCCGCCGCGCCACCCTCGTTGAAGGCATACTCGCACGCAATCTTCTCCCAGTATCTGTCCACAATCATCCGCATCCCCGCAGCGGACCCAGCCTCCTCGCTCGCCTCCGCCAGAAAGATCACGTCGCATGAAAGCGTCTTACCGCTGCGATGAAGCTGCAGCATCGTCTCAAGGTGCGCCGCCAGCGGGCTCTTATCGTCCGACGCGCCGCGCCCATACAGCACGCCATCCTTCACCTCCGCGGCAAACGGATCTACGCTCCAGTGCGCCCGGTCCACCGGCACCACATCCTCATGCGCCAGCATCAGCACCGGCTTCTTCGCGCCCGTACCCTTCAGCCGCGCAATGATGCTCCCCCTTCCCGGCACCGGCTCCAGCACCTCGTACGCAATGCCCTCGCGCTGGAAGATCCCGGCGATGTACTTCGCCACCTGCGTCTCATCTCCCGGAGGGTTCTGCGTATCGAATCGAATCAGATCCTTCAGAATTTGGTTCGTCTCCTCCGCAGCCTGTTGCGGACCCAGCACTGCGCTCTGCGCGCCGCACCAAGCAGCAGACCCGGCCAGGCAAAGACACACTGACGCAAGACAAAGCCTCATAGACGAAGAACTCCAGGCGCAAAAATTCAGGGGACTAGCAGCAGCATACAACCCCCACGCCCAAACCTCGCCCCGTGTTTACGCCGCCAGCCCCTGATACGGCAGAAAAAGCTGAAACACTGTCCAGCTCCGGTACGATCCTTGGCAGCTCCGCACCCGCAGCCGCCCATTATGCCGCTTCACAATCTCCGAGCTCACCCAAAGTCCCAGCCCCGTTCCCCCAATGCCCTTCGTCGTGTAGAACGCCTCGAACACCTTCTCGAGCGCGTCGGGCGCGA
>CAXTRZ010000244.1:0-4405 GCA_964246715.1 uncultured Acidobacteriaceae bacterium
TGTCAAAGGCGACGGGCGTGCCGCTGGCGAAGATCGCGGCACGGCTGATGGTGGGACGGAAGTTGAAAGAGCTGCTGCCGGAGTACGTGGCAAGCGGAGAAGATCTGGACACGGGGTCGCACTATTTTGTCAAGTCGCCGGTGTTTCCGTGGGGCAAGTTTCCGGGGGTAGATACGGTGCTGGGGCCGGAGATGAAGTCGACCGGCGAGGTGATGGGCGTGGCGGACACGTTCGGCGAGGCGTTCGCCAAGGCGCAGATTGCGGCGGGGCAGGTGCTGCCCACCGAGGGGACGGTCTTTCTAAGCGTCAACGATCATGACAAGGAAGGATTGGTGCAACTGGCACGACAGTTTACGGAGATGGGATTTCATGTGGTGGCAACGCATGGGACGGCAGAGGTGCTGGAGCAGGCAGGGATGCAGCCGGAGCGGGTGTACAAGGTGAAGGAAGGACGTCCGAATGTGGTGGATTTAATCAAGGGCGACCGCATCCAGATGATTATCAACACGCCGCGCGGGCAGGATACGTTCTTTGATGAGAAGGCGATACGGCGGGCGGCGGTGCTGGCGCGAATTCCGACGATTACGACTCTGGCTGCGGCGAGGGCTGCTGCGGAAGGGATCTCGGCTCTGCAGGAGGGGACGCTGAGCGTGATTGCGCTGCAGACGTTGCATGCGGAGCGGGAGCTGTAAAGGCCTAACGCCAAGGAGATCGATGCCACCGATCTTGTCTTGTGTCCTGGAGTGAGGGATGAGAGGTGAGGAGATGAGATCGGTGGCTTAGAGGATTACGGAAGAGTCAGGAGCAAGAGCACCTGCAAGAGCAACAGCAAAGACAGAGGTTCTTCGCTTCGCTGCTCTCAGGCTCAGAATGACGTGCTTTTGTCGATTAATTAGTCTCCAGCGGGATTGATGGTGGGGTGGGTGGCGAGGAAGACGGTGACGGTGGTGCCGTGGTTTTGGGGCGAGGTGGAGCTGGTGAGATGAATTTCGCCGCCGTGTTTGGTGACGATGCCGCGGCTGACCCAGAGGCCGAGGCCGGTGCCTTGCTCGCCTTTGGTGGAGAAGAAGGGCTGGAAGAGCTTGTCGATGATGTCTTCGGGAACTCCGGCGCCTGCATCGGAGATGGCGATGAGGGCCCCTTTCTCCTGGCGGAGACCGTCCTTGCTGACGTGGTTGGCTTCAGCAGCGGCGGTGAGTTGGACGATGCTGCCGGGCTCGCTGGCTTCGGCGGCGTTGGTGAGGAGGTTGGTGAAGACCTGGCGAAGCTCGCCGGGGAAGCCGTGGATGATGAGGTCCGGAGGCAGCTCGCATTGAACGGAGACGTTGAGGGCGGCGAAGCGGCGCTCCATGAGCAGGAGGATGGACTCCAGCATGTCTTTGAGGTCGATGGCGACGGGAGCGCGGGACTCGCGGTAGAGGCTGAGCATGGCGCGGGAGATCTGGGTGACGCGGGCGATCTCCTGGCGGGCAAGGGTGAGGAAGTGGGCGGTCTCCTCCGGGGTGGACTGACCGTCCATGAGGAAGAGGAGGTTGGAGATGGAGTCCAGGGGGTTGTGGATCTCATGCGCGATGGTGGCGGCGAGACGGCCGGCGACGGCGAGTTTCTCATTGGCGAGGAGGGCCTGCTGGGACTTGCGGGCGAGGGTAACGTCGCGAAAGACGAGAACGAAGCCGATGATGGCGGAGTGCTTGTCGCGGATGGGCGAGATGGAGTCGTCGACTTGGAGCTCTGTGCCGTCCTTGCGCAGGAGGAGGGCGTGCTCGCCGAGTTTGACAGAGTGGTTGGCGCGCCGGCTACGGAGGATGGGGTCCTCCATGGGCTCGCGGGAGCGATCGTCAAAGATGGCGAAGATGCGGGTGAGCGGCACGCCGCGGGCTTCCTCGTCGCGCCATCCGGTAAGCTGCTCGGCGGCCTGGTTCATGGTCTGGACGACGCCGTCGAGGGTGCAGGTGATGACGCCGTCGCCGATGGAGGCGAGGGTGGTGCGAAGGCGCTCCTCGGAGCGGAAGGCTTCGTCGGCGCGAACGCGGAGGATGCTGGCGCTGCGCTTGAATGCCTCCGAGAGGTCATGAACGAGGGTGCGAATGTACAGGCCGATGACGAGGCCGAGGATGACGGCGAAGAGGATGAGGGCGAGAGCGAGACCGCGGACTTGGCGTTGATAGCGCTGGATGCGGGCGGAGCGGTTCTGTTCCCCGGCGCGGGTGAGGTCCGCGAGTTTGTGGCGCATGGAGTCCATCTGGACGCGGCCCTGCAGGTTGAGGTCGGTGTCATCGGTCTTGCCGCCGGCGCGAATGGTGGCGATGAGCGGGACGGCGAAGCCCTGCTCCCAGGCGCTGTGCATGGTGTCAATCTCGTCAACAAGGGCGGCCTGAGCAGGGTCTACGCCGTCGTGGAGGGTGTCCAAGGCGGCGCTGAGCTGTTTTTCAGCGTCGTGGTAGGGTGCGAGGAAGGCGTCGTTGCCGGTGGTTTGATAGCCGCGAAGGCCGGTCTCCTGATCGACGATGAGGCGCTCGACGAAGAGGGTCTGGGCGATGCTGGCGTCGGCGACCTGGATCTCTTCGACGGTCTGGTTTGAGTGGTGGATCTCCCAGTAGACGGCTGCGGCGCCGACCAGGACGGCGAAGATGGGCACGAGAAGGACCTGCCGCAGAATGTAGTCGAACCTGGCTGAGTTCACGAATCTCCCCGGACGAGTTCCTCTTGCAGCTCTTATCCGGTTAGGATGCTTTTCGTGGAAGAAGGCTGCCGAGCTTCTTGAGCAAAGCAGGCGCGCCCTCGCCCTTGGTCATGGAAAGATTGACGACATCGTTGACCTCAACGGGCAGGCTGGTATAGGCCGAGAGCATGAGGATTGGAATCTGGGGCTTGAGGACGCGCATGCGGGTGGCGACCTCGGCTCCGGTAAGGCCGGGCATGGCGTAGTCGAGGACGACGGCTTCGATGGGCTCTTTCTGGAAGATTTCCAGTCCGGCGTCTCCATCCAGCGCGGTGACGACGCGGTATCCAGCGCGTTCAAGGAGGATCTTACGGACCTCAAGACCCACCGATTCGTCATCGACACAGAGGATGAGATGGTGGGTGTTGTTCATAGGAGCGCTCTGATAACCTCGTGAATCAGATCCATTGCTACAGGATATATGACATGGGACGGACGTTTTCCAGAATAAAGCAGGGGGTGATTCCCAGTCACAGGATCTTCACGATTCATCGTACGTTTGCAATGGGCCGGACGGAGTGGGCTAAGCTGGGACGGTTGGGCCGCTGAATGAGGAACTTGCACGGATGCAGACGATCTTTGTGTTGGAAGATGAGGCGGATATCTCCCGGCTGGTGCAGTTCAACCTGGAGAGCGCGGGGTACGCGGTGCGGGCGTACGCGGCGATCGACCGGGTTATGAGCGATGCGGAACGGCAGCCGCCGGCGTTGTTTCTGTTGGACATTATGGTTCCGGGCGGGGATGGGCTGGACCTGTGCCGGAGGCTGCGGCAGAACGCCAAGCTGAGCTCGATTCCAATTATCTTCCTAACGGCTCGGGCGGCGGAGAACGACCGGGTGGCGGGTCTGGATTTGGGCGCGGATGACTATATTACCAAGCCGTTTGCGACGCGGGAGCTGGTGGCGCGGGTGAAGGCGGTGCTACGACGGTTCGAGCGGCCGTCCGCACCTAGTCTGGTGCAGTTTGAGGAGATTGAGATCGACGCCTCCGCAATGCAATTACGGGTGAAGGGCGAACTGGTGACGACGACGGCGACGGAGTTTCGGCTGCTGGATTATCTGGCGCGGCATCCGGGACGGGTGTTCAGCCGGGATCACCTGCTAGACGCGGTGTGGGGGGATGCGCGGTTTGTCACGCCGCGTTCGGTGGATGTGTATGTACGGCGCATTCGGGAGAAGATTGAAGAAGACGCGGAGACGCCGCGATATCTGAAGACGATGCGCGGGGCGGGGTATCGGTTTGAGATTCCCAAGGCGCTTCCAGCGGCTTAGTCCGGCCGGTGGCGAGGTGAGTGGTTGCGCAAGAGTTCGCTGTGGGTGATCTTCTTTGGGCTGGCCGGCGCGATCAGCGGGTTGGTGGTGCTGACGACGGCGCTTGTGCCGGGGCGGCCGCTGGCGGCTCTGGGAGTGGGGCTGGCGTTGGCGCTGGCGGAAGGCGTGTGGGTTCGGACGCGGGTGCAGCGGGAGGTTGGATTGCTGGACCAGCGGGTGCGGGCGCTTCCGGAGTTCGATGCGGGGCTGATATAGGGTGGGGTGGATTTTTCCTCGACCCTGGGCGAACTGGAGGAGGCGTCTGTTGGATTGAAGCGGAGGCTGGGGCTGGCCGATGACGAGAGACGGCGGCTGGAGGCGCTGTTGGACTCCATGCAGGATGCGGTGGTGGCCGTGGACGCAGGTGGACGCA
>CAXTRZ010000245.1:0-4371 GCA_964246715.1 uncultured Acidobacteriaceae bacterium
GGAAGCACGATTTTGCGTTTGAGAGAAAGCCTGGTGCGGGTGGTGGTGGCGGTGAGTCTGCTGACGGTGCTTCCTCTGGCGCTGTGGGCGGTGCGCAACGAGAGGACGTTCCGTGTACTGCAGCCGCTGGCGCCGCGGTATGCGAACGATCCGGGGGAGGCGAATCCGTACGGGTTTCAGCGGTGGTATCGGACGTGGGCGATCGACTTTGCGTCCACTGAGACGACGTATTGGAACTATGACGGGGATGATCTTCATGTGGCGGATTTGCCGCCGAGGGCTTTCGACACGCAGGCGCAGTATGGGGCGACGGCGGCGTTGCTGGAAGACTATGACGTCAAGGATACAGCTACGCCAGCGCTGGATGGGCGGTTTGGGGCGATTGCGGCGGAGCGGATCAGGGCGCATCCGTTGCGGTACTATCTGGCGCTGCCGGTGGCGCGGATGTTGAACATGGCGTTTCGGCCGCGGGCGGAGGCGCTTCCGCTTCCGCTGGACTGGTGGCGGTTTCGTCAGCATTGGGGAGCCAGCTTTGTTTGTCTGGGGCTGGCGGTAGTGAACCTGGGATACTTTGTGGCGGCGGGGCTGGGAATGCGGAGGCCGCCAGTGGAGGAGACCATGAAGCCGGTGATATGGGCGATGCTGGCGACGATTGGGCTGCGATGCCTGCTGCTGCTGACGCTGGATAACTCCGAGACGCGGTATACGCTGGAGTTTTTTCCGGTGCTGATCGTCTTTGCGGCGGCCTGCATTGCGCAGCGCCAGACTACTTACAAACGCTGTCCTTGAAGGCGAAGGGAGCCTTGTTGATGGAGGTGTTGAGGCGGATGTTCGAGTAGGTTGCGGTGCGGGTATCGCCGGAAGGGGAGAAGACGACCTGCTTGAGGCCGATGCCGCGGGTGAGATCGACCCAAAGGGTGACATGCGTGGCGGTGTTCTTGACGCTTTGGCTCTTGGGGATGAGATCGAGCTTTTCCACCTTGATGGGCTTGCCGTCGCTGGTCAGCGTCTCGCCGCCCTGGTCCGAGACCTGCCAATCCTTCTCCAGATCCGTGCCGCTGACGACGAAGGCAAGTGCGAGGAAGCTCTCCGCCTGGCCGTTGGCGCTGACGACCTTGTTGTAGCAGCCGGCGGCAGGATTGAAGACGCGCAGAAGGCCGTTTTTGTAGTCGAGGGTGCGGGCGCCTGGGTCATTGAGCTTGAGGCCCATCTGCATTTTGGCGCCTTTGCCTTCGACGTAGATGGAGCCGTCCTGTACGGTTTCATCCTTGATAAGGGCGACGAAGGAGACGGTGTGGATGTCCGCCTGAGCAGACTTGAAGGCGGCGCCGACTGTGTCCAGGCGCTTGAGGGTCTCCGCCAACTGAGCCTGCGCGGCCGTGGCGGCGAGGGCGAGACAAAGGCCGGTAAGGATGGATTGCAACTGCTTCATGCCGAGTCTCCGTAACTTACTCTGACTTGTAAAGATGAACCCATACTGCGCGGGATGGATGCGGTTATCGCAGGACCCAGGCGTTGTACGCGATGATGCGGCCAGCGGCGTCGCGGACGGGCTCATAGTGGTCGAGCGTAACCTCGCCAGAGATGGGCTCGATGACGCGGAGCATGGCGGCCTTCAGCTCGGCGTCGGTCTGGGCGCGACCCAGGTCTTCGCTGCGAACCTGGTAGATGAAGCGGGGGCGGTCGCCGGAGGTGCCGGCCTCTTTGACGAGGACCTCGCTGGAGTGGAGGGCGACGGTCTCGACGGGACGGTCCTTGAAGTTGATGACGAAGGGCGAGCCGAAGAGAAAGATGAGGATGGCCGTGACCATGACGTCGTAATGGAAGCTGCCGCGTTCGTAGGTCCAGAAGAGATAGCTTTTGGCGAGCTTGAGGGGGCTGGTCACTTGGTCCACGCTCCGCTCTGTTTGCCAATGACGGTGACGCCATCCATGTACGGGATGAGCGCGTTGGGGACGCGGACGGTGCCGTCGGCCTGCTGATAGTTTTCCAGGATCGCGACGTAGGTGCGGCCGACGGCGAGGCCGCTGCCGTTGAGGGTGTGGAGGAACTCCGGCTTTTTTGCGCCCTGGGGACGGTACTTGATGTTGGCGCGGCGGGCCTGGAAGGCTTCAAAGTTGGTGCAGCTGGAGATCTCGCGGTAGGTGGACTGGCCGGGAAGCCAGACCTCCAGGTCGTAGGTCTTGGCGGAGCCGAAGCCCATATCTCCGGTGCAGAGCAGGACGCGGCGATAGGGCAGGCCGAGGGCCTCAAGGACGGCTTCGGCGTCGCGGGTGAGACGCTCGTGCTCGGCTTCGGAGTCCTGCGGGCAGGCGAATTTGACGAGCTCCACCTTCTGGAACTGGTGCTGGCGGATGAGGCCGCGGGTGTCCTTGCCGTGGCTGCCGGCCTCAGACCGAAAGCAGGAGGTATAGGCGCAAAAGCTGACGGTCAGGGCGGACTCGTCCAGGGTCTCGTCACGGAAGATGTTGGTGACGGGGACCTCCGCGGTGGGGATCAGCCAGTGATCGCTTTCCTGGTACTTGCCGGGCTCGTAGGCGCCGCGGTCATCGCAGTGGAAGAGATCCTCGCCGAACTTGGGGAGGTTTCCCGTTCCGAAGAGCGATCTAGAGTTCACCATCGTGGGGGGCTGGACTTCGGTGTAGCCGTGGTGCTGGGTGTGGAGGTCCAGCATGAAGTTGGCGAGGGCGCGCTCCAGCCGTGCGCCGTGCCCGAATTGCACGACGAAGCGTGCGCCGGAGATCTTGGCGGCGCGCTCAAAGTCGAGGATGCCGAGGCTTTCGCCGATCTCCCAGTGGGGCAGGGCGGGGAAGTCGAGTTGGGGCTTGATGCCCCAGATTTTGACCTCTACGTTGGCGTGCTCGTCCGCGCCGGTGGGGACGGAGTCCATGGGGAGGTTGGGAAGGGTGGCGAGCATCTCGCGCAGGCGGTCGTCGGCGTTGGAGGCGGCCTTCTCGAGCGACTCGCCCTCGGCTTTGAGGGCTTTGACCGCATCCATCTGGGCCGTGGCGTCCGCGCCGGATTTGCGCAGGGCTTGGATCTCGTTGGTGAGGCGGTTGCGCTCTGCCTTGGCGGACTCGGCGCGGGTGATGGCCTCACGGCGTTCGCTGTCGACGGCGCGGAAGCCTCCGAGCGCGGCGGCTGTGTCCAGGCCGCGGGAGTTCAGCTTCGCTTCGACTGTCTCCAGGTTTGCGCGTACAAATCCAAGTTCCAGCATCCGGACTATTCTACCCGCAGCGGCTTACGAAGCGGTCTGACGGGCATGCCGCGAGCTACTACAATCGACGCATGGCCGAAACGGAGAAGCCCGGCAAGGGACCGGATATGCGGGTGACGGTGTGCGGCGTGGAGCTGCCGTCGCCGGTGATTGCGGCCAGCGGAACGTTTGGCTACGGTGTGGAGTTTGAGGAGATCATCGACTTCCGGCGGATTGGCGCGTTTGTGACCAAGGGCCTGTCGCGGTTTCCCATGGCCGGCAACCCTACACCGCGCATCATCGAGACGCAATCCGGCATGATCAACGCGATTGGGCTGCAGAATATGGGCGTGCAGGCGTTCGTTGAGCAGAAGATGCCGCGACTGCGGCAGCTCTGCACGGCGGGGCGGGCCGCTGTGGTTGCGAATATCTTCGGTTTCACGATTGAGGATTGCCTGGAGGTGATCCAGGTGCTCAACGACTGCCCCGGCATTGCGCTCTATGAGCTGAACGCATCGTGTCCGAACACGGCGCATGGAGGGATGGTCTTTGGAACCGACCCCAAGCTGCTGGCGGAGCTGGTGGTGCGGGCAGAGGCGATTGCGTCGCGGCCGCTGATTGTGAAGCTGTCTCCGAATGTCACGTCGATTGCGCAGATGGCGAAGGTGGCGGCGGCTGCGGGAGCGCAGGCGATCTCGCTGGTGAATACGTTTCTTTCGATGGCGATCAATCCGGAGACGCGGCGGCCGCGCATCGCCAATGTGACCGGAGGACTGAGCGGGCCGGCGATCAAGCCGATTGCAGTGCGCATGGTCTATGAGGCGGCGAGGGCGGTCAAAATTCCGGTGCTGGGGATGGGCGGAATCGTCAGCGCGGAGGATGCGGTGGAGTTTCTGTTGGCGGGCGCGACCGCGGTGCAGGTGGGTACGGCGAGCTACGCCGATCCGCGGGCGGTGGAGAACATCGCCAACGGGCTGAAGCGCTGGTGCGAGCGCCAGCACGTTGCAAAGGTGACGAGCCTGACGAGCGGCTTGGCGCTTTAGGCGTAAATGACCTACCGCGTGGTCGCTAGCGCTAGTTATGAACGTTGAACCAATTTATGGACTTTGCCTGGTTGGCGCGTCTGGACGAAGGGGGGATGGGACGGGAGGGTGGCGTCGGGTATCGGAGCGATG
>CAXTRZ010000246.1:0-4364 GCA_964246715.1 uncultured Acidobacteriaceae bacterium
AACGTCCTCGTTGCCGCCGGCCTCTCGCTCCTCTGCCTCGCCCTCGTCTACCTCCTCGTCGAAGTCCTCCCCCTCAACGAAACCCGCCCCGGCCGCATCCTCGCCTTTCCCTGGATCGTCTTCGGCTCCAACGCCGTTACCGCCTACGTCGTCTCCGTCATCCTGGAAAAGCTCCTTGCTGACATCCACCTCTCCACCCCGCCCGGCCACCCCGCCTCGCTCATGGCCTGGCTCTACCCGCACCTCTTTGCCTTTCACGGCTCAACCAAAACAACATCCCTCCTCTTCGCCATCATCTTCACCGCCCTCTGCTTCCTTCCAAACCTGTATCTATACCGCAGCCGCATCTTCTTCAAGCTCTGAAAGACTTCTCGCACTTCCACTCGCCTCCATGCACGGCCGGTGATTTAAGAGCGCAGCGTTGCACAACTCTTGGTGCAATAAAATCGGAGGTCCGGACCTAAAGTATCTGTTTGTAAGACTTTGCACACCTTCGCCGGGGAGGGGGACTCAACCCTCATTTGCGTCCCATCAAACCTCCCTCCTACTCTCCAAGTACCATCGAGTCTGCACCAAGGAGAGCAGGGAATTGGCCTACAAAGACCTACGCGAATGGATTACCAGCCTCGACCGCGCCGGCGAGCTCACCGTCATCAAAGACCCCGTCAGCCCATTTCTAGAGATGGCCGAGATCGCCGACCGCGCCGCGAAGCTCAAGGGTGACTCCAAAAAGGGCCCCGGAGGCCCAGCCCTGCTGTTTGAAAATATCACCGGATACCCCGGAGCCCGCACCCTCATGAATCAGTTCGGCTCCGAGACCCGCATGAAGCTCGCCCTCAATGTCCCATCCCTGGACGACATCGCCGGTCGCATCCGCACCCTCCTTCATCCGCCTTCGCCAACCAGCTTTCTGGATAAGCTCAAGCTCCTTCCCACCCTCGCCGAGGTTGGCAGCTTCTTCCCCAAAGTCATCGACCGGTCCGACGCCGCCTGCAAGCAGGTCATCCTTAAAGGCGACCAGGTTGACCTGACCAAACTCCCCGTCCTCACCACCTGGCCCAAGGATGGCGGCCCCTTCATCACCCTCCCCTGCGTCATCACGCGCGATGCAAAATCCGGTAAGCGCAACGTCGGTATGTACCGCATGCAGGTCTACGACAAGCAGACCACCGGCATGCACTGGCAGCGCCAGAAGAACGCCGCTGAGCAGCTCCGCGACCGCCTCCGCGCCTCGTCCCCTGACACAAGCTCCGCCGTCGATCTCATGGCCCTGACCGCCGGCGGCACGGTCTCCGCCCAAAGTTCAGGACAAGACCTGGCAAGCCTCAACCAGCAGACCATCACCAGGATCGGCACCGATCCCGCCACCACCTTTAGCGCCATCGTTCCCGCCCCGCCTGAGATCGAGGAGTATCTCATCGCCGGCTTCCTCCGCCAGAAGCCTGTCGAGCTCGTTCGCGCCGAGACGGTTGACCTTGAAGTCCCCGCCCATGCCGAATACATCCTCGAAGGCTTCGTGAACTTGGGTGAGCTCCGCACCGAAGGTCCCTTCGGCGATCACACCGGCTTCTACACCATGCAGGACGAGTACCCCGTCTTCCACCTCACTGCCATCACCCACCGCAAGAATCCCATCTACGCCGCTACCGTCGTCGGCAAGCCCCCCATGGAGGACGCCTGGATGGGCAAGGCCGTTGAGCGTATCTTTCTCCCGCTTATGCAACTTACTTTGCCTGAGATTGTGGATATTAACCTGCCCGCTGCCGGCGTCTTCCACAACCTCATGATTGTCTCCATCCGGAAGTCTTACGCGGGCCATGCCCGCAAGGTTATGAATGGCATATGGGCCCTCGGCCAGGCCATGTTCACCAAGTGCATCATCGTCGTGGACGAGGACTGCGACGTCCAGGACCTCGCCGAAGTCACCCTCCGCACCGCCAACAACATCGACCCCGAGCGTGACATCCAGTTCACCCTCGGTCCCGTTGACTCCCTCGACCACGCCTCCCGCCTGCCCAACTTCGGCTCCAAGATGGGCATCGACGCCACCCGCAAGTGGGCCGCAGAAGGCTTTACCCGCCCCTGGCCCCCCATGCTCACCATGTCCCCATACGTAAAATCCCGCGTCGACCAGATCTGGAAGAAGCTCAATATTCGTTAGCAAAGACCTCGGAAGGCTCGTCGGCGGGCTCTTGCTGCTCCATGCTGCTCCCAGCCTCCGCCTGCTTTACTAAGTCCACCAGCAGCACGATGAGCAGCAGCGCTGTCGCACACGCGGTCTGGCGGAATACCAGGAACTCCGCGAGCCGCGCAAACCCAATCTTGGCCAGCCAATCATAGTGCGGCGGCGAGTCGCTCACCGCCATTGCTACCGCAAGCGTAAACACTCCCCACGCAGCTCCATCGCTCCACCTTCTCGCAAGTCGCACGACGATCCAGGGCACCAGTAAGAACAGAATGATCCCGTCATGCGCTCGATGGTACGTGGGCATCAGCCCAAACGTACTCCAAGCTCCCAACAGCTCCAATCTTGTATCGCCCCGGTCTAGCGCCTTGCTCCGGGACGTATATACCAGCGTCCCTGCCAGTCCCGCTAGCAGAGCCGCAGTCACCCCCTGCACCCAAGGTGCCATAAAGAAGTATCCTATAAGCGACTCCAGCGATGTAATCTGCGCAACGGCCGGTAGCAGCTCATGATTTCGCGGGTTGAGCGATCCGTGCGCTATCTCATCTCGCATTATCGCGCCGTACTCCCGCAACTGTAGGCCCAATGGCAGAGCCAGCCATACCCAAGCCGTAAAGCACACCACCACTGCCGCCGCGATCCCAAGAGCTCGCACCGCAAGCTTCCGGTCTACCCGGTTCCGTGACAGCAGCATCCCCACCAGCACCCAAAGTACGATATGCGGCTTCAGGAGGAGCGCGAACGCCATCGCAGATGCTCGCCACCAGCTCCCGTCTTCATCGCACATCACTGCCACTACACAAAGCGTACCTACCAGGGCAGAAACGTTCCCCACCTCCAGGCTGAAGCTCAAGAGTGGAGAAGCCGCCACCAGCACAGGAATTGCGAGCCGCCATATCCATTCCAGCTTAAACCTGCTTTCACATACATCCGCCATCACCCAGATGGCCCAAACAGCGCTCAGGGCGCTTAGCACCAGCCACACCCACACCGCCGCCGCCATCGGCACCAATGTGATCGGGACCAACGCAGCAAATGAAAACGGCGGGTAGATGGGCGAGTGCGCATACCAGCTGAATGGCCGCACCACTTGGTCTGCATCAAAGACCGCTCCAATGCTTTGGAAGTTGTACGCCCCTTGTCCATGGAGGAAGCACCACGCCGAGGCATACAGCGTCTTGAAGTCGGACCCCGAGTCCTGCCATGCCCGTACGTGATAGCCCTGCAGGACTGCCACCAACATGCCTGCTATTGCAATCACTGCGGCCATCCGCTCCACGCGCCACCACATACCTGAACGTCGTGTTCCCGCAGATGTTATGCGAAAGATCATGCTGTCAGAATGGATGCCGCATACGTCCATCACGGTAACGCCTCACTAGCTATGTTCTACGGCCAACATAACCAATGCGATTCGCGAAAGGAGTAAAGAAGGACTGGACAGAAGAGCAGAAGAGCTAGGAGCTATACTTTTCACAGCCACCATTTGAGAAGGGACGCACCATGTCAACCTCGGTCGCCTCGCTCCACTCCTCCGTTCCCGCCACCGCAGTTCCTGCTTCTTCAGTCCAGGAGCAAGTCCGCCGTCACGTTCCCTGGACCATCTGGGCCGGCGTTCTCGCCGTCACTTCAGCGTCCATTGGAGGCGCGTGGGATGTCGCCTGGCACCGCTCCATCGGCCGCGACTCCTTCCTCACCCCGGCCCATGTCGCCATCTACGCCTGCGGCGTCATCGCCGCCGTCGTCTGCGGATACCTGATCCTCGCCACCACCTTCGGCACGTCGCAGCGCATGAAAGACATCTCGGTGCAGGTTCTCGGCTTCCGGGCTCCATTAGGAGCCTTCCTTGCCGCCTGGGGTGGCGTCGCCATGCTCACCAGCGCGCCCTTTGACAACTGGTGGCACAATGCCTACGGTCTCGACATTAAGATCATCTCGCCCCCGCACACTTTGCTCATCCTCGGAATTCGCATGGTCTCGGTCGGTGTGCTGTTTCTTATTCTCGCCGCCATGAACCGCGCGGAAATGCGCGAAGCCGGAGGCTTGCCCGATTCCAGCCTCAAGACGCTCCGCGCTCTCTTCCTCTACCTTGGCGGCCTCACCCTCGTTGGCCAGATGTTCTTCCTGCTGGAGCAGACCTGGGATGTCGCTCTGCATACCACCACGGCCTACATCGCCA
>CAXTRZ010000247.1:0-2294 GCA_964246715.1 uncultured Acidobacteriaceae bacterium
ATACAGCAGTGGAGTCGCGCCCATGAAGATCCACTACCTTTATGCCATAGGCGGCCAGGGGGTTGTTTGGATCATTCGCGTCGGGTGAGTTTGGCTCCAAGAAGGCTACCGGGTTTGTAGCATCGATGACAATGCGATTGTTCCAGGGCGGAAGAGGAGAAAGGACTCGTTCCACATCGACCCAACGAATGGTAAACAACATCGGCAGCCGCAGCCTCTTCGGTCGTGCCGGTTCTAACGCTGCTCCCGAGTTGCTCGGCTAAGTCTTTCAGACTTTCAGGACGCGACTGTTTGAAATGACTATTTCGATACCTGCGGCAGCGAGGGCTCGCGCGACGCTTGTACTAAGAGTTCCCGTATCAATGATGCCCACTGACATAACGATCTCCTCTGGTTTTCGTTTTCGGCTGGGCCTAACGTGGTCAACGACCGCCCATCCTCGCTAGCATTATTGCAGCCGTGTCGCTGACACGACGACATTTTCTGATAAGCGAAATCTACCATATAAGCGGAATGGTGAACTTCCCAAGTTGAGCCACCTTTTACGCGACATCGGCAATCGTGACACTCTTCAATTCCGCTTCCAGAGCTTTTCTCGCTCGATCCAGCGTCGGTCGCAACGCCGCTTGGATGTTCCCTCCCACCGCACATGCTTCCCGTGGAGGTGTATGGTGCATCGGGAACAGTTTCACATCTTCAACCGCTTGGTAAACGTCGAGAAGCCGGATCGACTTGGCAGGTTGGCTAAAAGCGCTCCACCGCCAGCTCCCAACTGTGATTTCGTCAGCCCAACGTCATTCAATCGCGAAAGAATACTGCGAATCACGACTGCTCCAGTGTTTGCAGAATAGGCAAGGTCCTCGGAGCGCATCGGACTCCCATCGCTAACCGCCATCGCGGCCAGCACATGAACCGCAACAGCGAAACGCGTACTGGTCGGCATGACCCCTCCCAAGATGTGTGTCATTGCCAGTATTGCATTTTAGACATCTGCTTGAGGAGAGTTACGAAAGTTGAACGGCTCGGCTTGAACATCCACCGGCTTTGGACTTCACGTTGACGGTGGCGCCGCGCAGGTCTAAGGATCACGCCTGTAGAAGACAGGTAGGCCCGTGAACGCGGCTAGCGGAAGCTGGCGCTCCCTAGGCGCGGACGGGAGGCGCGCTCCGGGTTTGTAAACACTGTGCGACTTATGAGAACAAATCTGGGTAGGTGAGTGACCTGGTGATTTACCGCCAATCCAAATTAATCCCTGCCAACACGCGTTGGTCGAACCCAACGTAGAACTTTTTGGGGGCAAATTGGCCAGCCGGTCTTGTGGCTGCAAAAGCCTGTTGCTAGTCGAGATGAATGACGACTTTGCCAATGCTTTTCCCGGACTCCGATGCCTCATGAGCCGCGACAATCTGGTCGAGTGAGAAACGAGATGCGATGGTTGATTTGAGCCAACCCTCTCTTAGGCCTACTGTGGTTGACGCAATCGCGCTCTGATGCGCCTCCCAGGACATCATGTATACATTCACAAAACGGATGGTGGCGTCGAGAAACAGGAGAGGCAGGAACGGAATGGTTGGCTCCGGCTGAGTGTCCGAGGAATACGTGGCAATCACGCCGCCCACTTTGAGCAGCTTGATGGAGGAGGCAAGTGTCTCGCCAAACGCAACATCGACGATCCTATCCACGGCTGGAGTTCCTACGGTGTCCGTCGTCTCCTGGATGCGAGCCACCACATCTTCTTCATGCCGGTTGATCACGAGATCCGCACCCGCGGCCTTTGCCACGAGCGCTTGCTCCGGACGGCTGACGGTTGTGAAGACCCTGGCTCCCGCCGCCTTTGCAAACTGGATAGCATGAACCCCGACAGAGCCCGCGCCTCCGGTAACGAGGACGGTCTTACCTTTCACCGGGCCATCCGCGAAGACGCAACGGTGCGCCGTCAAGGCCGGAACGCCAAGGCATGCGCCCATTTCGAACGAGACGTTTTCCGGGAGTTCGATCGCATTCCCGCTTGGAACGACGACGTACTCGGCGACACATCCAGACTTCCCCGCAATTAAAGCTTCGTAGATCCAGACTCGCTGTCCGAGCCGGGAGGCGGAGATGCCCTCACCTACTTCTTCGATAACACCGGCTCCATCCTGGTGCGGGACCTGCTGCGTGTTTCCGGGGAGCAGAGGAACGCGTGCTCGCCGCTTTGTGTCCGACGGATTCACACCGGTTGCGTGCACTCTCACCAGAACTTTGCCGGGTTCTATCGCGGGTTTCGCAAGCTCACCGACGATCAGCACATCCCG
>CAXTRZ010000247.1:2304-4344 GCA_964246715.1 uncultured Acidobacteriaceae bacterium
CCGTGCGCTTCCGTTTCGTTCGTACCATGCAGCTCTCATGACAGATCCTCGCGTTTATGACCTAGTTGTTGAGTGATGTTTTTGGACAAGCGTGACTGACTGTTTGTGCCGTCAACCGAAGCAGCGTCTGCGTGATTGGGTGTGGCAGGGCATACTCTTCCGCCAGCTGACGGAAGAGTCCAAGGTCCTTGGCTGGGATCGGAGATGCGTTGATGACATGCTTTTTCTCAGCGATGGCCGCGCCGTAGCTCCGATAAATCGGCGATGGAAAGAGGGTCTCCGTAAGCATCTTCACCGCAGCCGTTGCGTCAACACCCGCACTCTCCGCAATGGCAAGACCCTCCACCAGGGAGCGGGTAGCCGAGAGGATGAGGAAGTTCCCGAGTTGTTTAATCACGGCGGGAACTCCTGGCTGTTCTCCCATATCGAAGAGTGCAGAGCCACCCATGGCAGTAAGCACGGGCATTCCCCGCTCCTTTGCGTACGAGGGAGCAGCATAGGGAATGGCCAGTTGGCGTGCTGTGACTGCCTCAGGACGGCCGAAGACCGGAGCCTCCACATACGCTGAGCCATGGTCTGCATGGAGCTTCGCCAGCCTCTTCGCGGCTTCTGGCGATCCGGTACACATACCAATATGGATTCCACCGACCATGCGTGCAAGGAAGGCACGGGTTACAAGACTTTCAGTTGTGTCAGAGTCCCAGAGGACCGACACAACAATGCGCCCCTTCTCCGCTAGCTGCAAAGGATCACGTGCTACCTGCGCTCCACGCTCGGCGAGCGACTCAGCTTGGTCCGGGTCCTGTTGTAAACGGTGAGATGGTAGCCGCTCTCCAGCAGATTGACGGCCATCGGATAACCTAGTTTGCCGAGTCCTATCCATCCGATATGTTCGCTCAATGCGGACCTTTCTTCAAAACATAAAGCTAACGTTAACGTCATTTTCTAACCAAGAGTAGACCTATTTCGCTTGCGCGTCCAGCCAGCCCCCAAAGCGCCGGATGTGTTCCATCAGTTCGGCGTGAAATTGTTTGAGTGAGGCCAACTGCTTGTCCGTTTCGGCAAGATGACTACGAAGCATCTCCAGCACCTTGATCTTGGCTCTCCTGCCGGTGGGATCTTCGAAGTAGAGATGAATCACCTTGCCGATATCTTCAAGACTCAGACCAAGAGCTTTCAACTGATCGATCTTTTGAAGGCGTGCAAGAGTCTGTTCAGGGTAACGATGCTGGCCGGTGCCCTCGCGCTCTCCCGGAGGGATCAGCCCAAGGCCTTCGTAATAGCGGACAGTGCGTGGAGTGACTTTCCCAAGCCTGGCGAGGTCTCCGATGCGCATCATCTGTTTCACAGGATTAATCATAACTGCCCACTGCCGATGTTGCGGGTGAGTCTCTTTCACCCGCCAGAGTCATTATGACTGTGCAAGCCAGTGCTGATCGAGGAGCTCGTCGAGGTCGATCACGGCAAAAGCTCACTTGGCGGTAATAGGCCAATACACTCATTGTCCTCGATTTAGCGTTCAATCGCATAGATAACGAGAAACACGCTTATCGTAAGCCAGCACCCAGCCCCGTATTCCGATCACTTCACGGCAACCAGTAAACGTGACATGCTGACACTCTCTGCTGGCACTTGCAGCTCAAGTTACAGTCGGGTTTTCATGCATGCGAGCACCGCAGGCAGCAAACGAAAACGTGCAGAAAGGGGGAACGTACCAGTACAGGACGAGCCACGCGCATGTGAATCTTTGCCTGTTTAGCTCAGGACCGCTGGTTTCAGGATATCTTCACACCACTGGTGGAAGCTGGTGGGGGTCGTGTTCTCGGGTGTGCGCGCCTCGATGTTGTCCATGCCATTGTCTTTGGCGATCAGCATGTCCAAGATGCCCTGAGCAAAGATTTTATTCGCACCATACTGGATGAGTTGTGCTTTATAGGCTTCCCCAGGGACTTGCTGAAAACGGACCTGCTTGCCGAGCACATCCGACATGATCGCTGCCATGTCGTTGAAGGAAAGATCCTCCGGCCCAAGCACAGCACT
>CAXTRZ010000248.1:0-4337 GCA_964246715.1 uncultured Acidobacteriaceae bacterium
CAGCGCCTCGGGATCGGTGCCTTCCATGGCGCTGCGCGCCGCGGCCACGGCCGCCAGCGTGCGGCGCGCGTCCGCCCCGAACTGGCGGAACACCTGCTCGAACCGCCGGGCGGCCGCGAGTTCGTCGACCAGCGACCGCGGCCACACGGTCGGCGCCCCGCTCGAGCCCGAGCACGCTCGTGGCGGCGGTCGCGACGGCATGAAGTGGACCTCCGACTCTAGGTCCATCCTCGACATCGTCGGCTTCAAGGGTAGCGCCCTGCTCATGCAAGTGGACACCTCCTCTGGCGACCTTACCCCCCTCACCGCGCCGCGCCAAGCCGTCCTCAACTTTGTCTCCTCGCCTGACGCCTCCACCCTCATTGCTCTTATCTCCAATCCCATCCTCATCGGCGACCTCTTCACCATCGGCAAGCCGCCCGCCAACTCTGACGCCCGCACGCCGCTCGGCACGCAGACCCAGATTACCCATGTCAACGACGCCCTCTTCTCTCACCTCAACCTCACCATGCCGCAGGACCTCCACATCAAGCCCACGGTCAAGCCGGAGGACATCCCCGAGCTCTCCATTGACACCTTCGTTCAGCTCCCGCCCGACTACGATCCCGCCTCCAAAAAGCCCTTGCCGCTCATCCTCAACATCCACGGCGGCCCCCACTCCGCCTACGGCTGGGTCTTTGACCACGAGATGCAGTACATGGCCGCCAGAGGCTACGTCGTTGACTATCCAAACCCCCGCGGCTCCACGACCTATGGCCAGAACTTCGCCAACATCATCGAGAACAACTATCCTGGCAACGACTTCCACGACCTCATGGACACTG
This sequence comes from uncultured Acidobacteriaceae bacterium, assembly GCA_964246715.1. Lineage (GTDB taxonomy): Bacteria > Acidobacteriota > Terriglobia > Terriglobales > Acidobacteriaceae > Edaphobacter. Next base: position 825 of record CAXTRZ010000248.1, read on the forward strand.
TAGACGCCATCATCGCCAAAGGCTGGGCAGACTCCGCCAAGCTCGGCGTCACCGGCGGCTCCGGCGGAGGCCTCCTTACCGATTGGGTTGTCACCCAGACCACCCGCTTCAAAGCCGCAGTCGCCCAGCGTGATATCACTGATTGGGCTAACTGGTGGTACACCGCCGACGTCGGCGGCTTCCACCAGTCGTTTTATCCAAAGTCTCCCCCCTTTGATAACGTCGAGCTCTACCGCGCTCACTCCCCCATCACCTTCGTCAACAACATCAAGACTCCCATGATGTTCATCCTCGGTGAAGTCGACTACCGCACCCCGCCAGGTGCCGGCGGCGAAGAGTTCTTCCGCGCCCTCAAGTACAAGTGCATTCCCACCGTCATGGTTCGCTTCCCACGTGAGAACCATGAGCTCTCCCGCTCCGGCGAACCTTGGCACCGCGTCGAGCGCCTAGAAAACATCGTCAACTGGATGGATCTCTACCTCATGAGCAAGCCCGAACCCCAATATGACATCGCCCCCAACTACACATGCAAAGTCCCCGTCACTCATCCCAACTAGGGGGTCTCATATGGTCATTACGGAACCGAGCGAAGCTCGACCGTCTTCCGTGAAGCCGCAATACAACACCCATCTTCGATGAGAGGATATTGGCCTAGCCGCCAAACTCGTTTACGATCAAACCTGCTAAGGAGGCATCGCCCGCACATGAATTCCCCCCATCACTCCGACCGCTGGATCGATCACTGGTGGCCCTTGCTGGTTATCATCTTCGGCCTCCTCTTCGTTACCCTGCTCGTCACCTTCCAGCCCCACACCTAATCCAAACTACAACGAAAACGGGATAAGCAGGCCCGTAAGCCTTGCTTATCCCATCTCTATAGTCCCATCACGCCTTCCCGAAGCGGGGCTACACGATCCGCGGCGAACTCACCTCGTACGGCATCCGCATCTCGTCATGTACCGGCGCCGTTGAGTGCGCCTGCGAGGTTAGCCACTTCTGCACGACCTTGATCACGCACGAGTCCGAGCACAGGTCCACCGTCGTCTCCGACGACGGCATCCTGTTCCAGGCCTCCAGCTTAATTCCATCCGCGTTGCAGATCCGGAACCAGTGGTTGTTCTCACCCTTGACCGTCCCGCACATATCGCACTTATACGTATTAATCTGCATCGCCCAAAGCCTCCACGTAAGACGAGCCACGCCCGTCTTTTTCACTCTTAGTTATTGGATGACAAAACCCGCTCCTTCGTTCCGCGCCATTAACTAAATGGAACATGCCGCCTTTACCCGGTCAATACCACAGGGGGTACGCTTGCCGGTACGTTGCTTCGAACCACGGTCCAGCCACACACTTCTTACGAAGTAGCCGGAATTCGGCGGTAGAAAGCGTTGTGTCACGGCTTGAAGACGATCTTCATCGAATCCGGCTGTGGGTTAGACGCAAGGCGAACTCCCTCGACGCAATCTTCCAAGCTGAAACGGTGAGAGATGAGCTTGATCAAATTCAACGACCCATCCCTAAATCCCTCAAATACAAGGTTTACACCCGCCTCCTGGATCGCTATGCTCGCCGAGTACGATCCCATCAGCGTCTTCTCGTCCATGCATACCGCCGCCGGATCAAAGGCCGCGGTGCCGTGCTGAGTGCTCGCAAACAGCATCACGCGCCCACCCGGCCTCACGGCATCCATTCCCAATGAGATCAACGAGTCAGACCCTACTGCTACAAGAACAACATCCACACCTCGTCCATGGGTTGCGGCCTTGCACTTTGCCACCACGTCATCTGCTGCAAAGAGAGGGTTTGTCAACCCATACTGGGCCGCCACAGCATGCCGTTCCGGGTAGAGGTCGCTGGATAAAACCATGGCTCCGGTCCGCTTCGCCAACGCGCCCAGGATAATCCCAATCGGCCCTTGCCCGATCACCAGCACTGTGTCATCCGCTTCTAAGTGCAACAGTTGAATCGCCTTATAACACGTGTTCACCGGCTCAATGAAGGCCGCCTGCTCAAACGGGATATCGTCCGGCACCCGCACTAGCCCACCCTTCACAATCCAGTCCATCACCCGGATGTACTCCGCAAATCCGCCACCGGCTGCGGTGAAACCTGCCGTTGTTCCTACCTTTTTGTAGATCTCGCACTGTGCAAACGTCTGCTTCCGGCAGTAATAACAGTGGCCGCATGGAATGTGGTGAAACGCCATTACCCGATCGCCGACGCTAAATCCTCTGACATCAACGCCGATCGCCGCTACCGTCCCTGCCATCTCGTGGCCGAAGACGCGCGGCCCTGGATGAGAGTTCGTGTGGATCTTCTTCAGGTCTGTCCCACAAACACCGCAGGTATCAATTCGGATCAGCACCTCACCGCGATCAATCTCTGGCACCGGAATCGTCTCAAACCGCACCTCATTCACATCGCGATAGACTGCGGCCTTCATCGTCTTCGGTACCTCCACCATCGTCATAACTCCTTCAGAGTAAGCGCCAAAACAGCCAGCGCCCGCTGACTCGCGGCTCCCAACTGCATCGTTTTGCGCCATTGACGCGGACGCAAGGCCGTATGCAATGCAAATGCACCGGTGCGAAAATGTCCATGCGATGACGCGAACCGTGAGAGCGAACTTAACTCAAAATCATGTCCGTCAGAGACCGCTTTGATCGCTCGAAACGGCAGCTCACGTATGGCTGCCAGACGAGCCACCGTAGCCGCCTCCATATCCACCAGGTCCGCGCCATAAGAACTCAAGAGGCGCTCTTTTTCACGAACGCTCGCAATGGTGTGAGTGGTCACTAACTTCGCGCCGCCGCCATCCCCTGCCTTGAAGCGCTCCCCTGTCAGCGAGTCAATCACGGTGCCTGCCTCAAGCACAGAGGAAACCTTGATGTCGGTGTGGCACCCCCCAGCCAGGCCGACGCTCACCAGAGTGGAGATGTCCCCCAGCCTCAAGGCAGCTTCCACCGCCAAGGTTACGCGCGCAGCACCCATGCCGGCACAGGCTACGACGCAGCGGGGGAGGACATAGGTGTAGATGCCGGCGCGACGGGCGATGGAACCGGGTTGGACGCCACGGACCAAGCCGGCCACTTCTCTGGGGAGAGCGGCGATGATTGCGGGAACAGCCATCAGGCGGCGCGTCCTGTTTCCGGCAGCAGCGGCGGGGCATAGCCGTTGGTCAAAAACCACTCTACTGCAGAGCGCATGGCAGCGTAGACAGGGACGACCTTGAAGCCGAGATCGCGCTCGGCTTTAGCGGAGCTGGCGAACATGGTCTTGCGGCCCATGCGGACGGCTTCCATCGTTGCGCGAGGCTCTTTGCCGCGCAGCTTGCCGGTGACGTTTTCATCGAAGAAGGCGAAGGCCATGGCGACGGCGTGGGGAACTTTGATAGATGGTGATGCGAGGCCAGTGATAGCGGAGAGGCGGGCAAGGATCTGCTTGAGCGTGAGGTTTTCGCCGCCAAGGATGTAGCGTTCGCCGGGGGTGCCGCAGTCCAGGGCAACGACATG
>CAXTRZ010000249.1:0-4316 GCA_964246715.1 uncultured Acidobacteriaceae bacterium
TCTGCTGTGATGGCGCGGCGATCGCGGCAGAGCTCGTTGACATGCTTGCGCGGAAGGCCGGTCTGCTGGGCGAGATCGGTCTGGGTGATGCCGAGCGGCTCCAGGAACTCGCCGACTAGCATCTGGGAGACGGTGACGGGCTTTCGTTTGGTGATCATCATGTATCCCAAAGACTTACGCCTCAATCTTACTCGCAGCAGAGATGCAGAAGTTTTGCTCAAGGGCACGGGTTCACCCGTGCCGTAAGCTAGCAGCTACGAATCCGGCTTTAGCCGCTGAGATACGCTTTCCTCAATCACAACGAGCTATCTGACCACAAAATGAGCCCCTACAACCCATCCCTCGAACTTGCCCATAAGCACTGCTCACACCATCGGAGTGAAATAGAGACAAGTAGTATTTGCGGCTGCTACTATTGTCTGTCCACATTCCCGCCCTCAGAGATCGTTGAATGGATCGACGACGGTCAGACCGCCATGTGCCCTCAATGTCCGGTCGACTCCGTGATCGGCTCTGCTTCGGATATCCCATCACCCAGGACTTCCTCAAAACGATGTATGACCACTGGTTCAGCTAAGATAGTAAAAGCAGGCGGCTGGGCAATCGCTGCCAATCTCGCCGCGAGGTGTTGGTTGGGGGAGGAAAGTCCGAACTCCGCAGGGCAGTGTGCCGGATAACGTCCGGGACGGGAGCTTGTGAAGGCTCCTGGACGGCCAGTGCAACAGAGAGCAGACCGCCTGATCCGTTTTTTGGAAAGACGGATTCGGTAAGGGTGAAAGGGTGCGGTAAGAGCGCACCGGGCTTCGGGTAATCGAGGTCGCATGGTAAACCCCACACGGAGCAAGACCAAATAGGCAGGGATGCAGCCGCCACTCCTCAGGCGGCGGCAAGCGCATTGGCCCGATGCGCCCAGGCGAGGAGAGAACATCGCCGGAACCTGCGGGTAGGTTGCTAAAGCGCCGCAGTAATGCGTCGCGTAGAGGAATGATTGTCTAAAACAGAATTCGGCTTACGGGCCGCCTGCTACGAACTCGCAAGAAGCTCGAGCCTTACGGCTCGGGCTTTTGCTCGTTCGGGGAGGACAGAGTAAGACATGTCCTGCCGGACGGGCTCGCTACGCGCGAGGCGGTCACTTCGTGACGTGTGATCTGGTCGTGGCGGCTCGGATGGCTGAGGTCCGGACGTTGTCCGGCACTCAATTCGTCTGGCCACGGGGTAACTTTCCGGAGTGACCAAGGTAGGGGATTGGTGCTAGTCGTATAAGTATTGATACAGTCTTAAGTCCCTTGTTTTCTGATTTTTGCGCATAACTAAAGGGGGGAGGGGGTCAAGCCCTCAGAACGCTGGTACATCCTCTTCGACGACGAGCTCGTCCACGGCGATGTTCATGGCCTGGCCGAGCTTCTTGAAGCCCTCGCGCCACTCGGGCGAGCGGTAATCGATGTCGGTGCGGCGGAGGAGGTCGTTCCAGATGTTCTGGGCCTGCCAGATGATGACCTCGAAGGGCATGAAGCGAATGAGGTCGGCGAGGGTGAGGGCGGAGTGGAGGGCGGCGAGGGCGGCTTGAGGCGAGGACTCGGAAGCGGCTTCCAGCTTGACCATGGCCTTCTTCATGCGCTGGCCGGCGGCGAAGGCGAGGACCTGGGTGTCGAGCGGCACATGGTCGGTGGAGGCGCGGAGAAGCAGGTCGGCGACCTCCTGGGGGTCGAAGGGATCGGCCTCAATGGCGCGGCGGAGGCTGGAGTTGGTGGCGAAGCTGGCGGCGAGCGCGAGGGCGGGAGGCGGAGTCATGCCGGCATCAGTGAGAAAGTGGAGCAGCGAGGCGTGGTCCTCGTAGATTTTACGGAGGGAGTCCTCCATCTCGCCCATGGTCTGGTTGAGGATGGTGCGGAGGATGCGGTGCTGCTCGTCCGCGAAGAGCGAGGTGAGGGAGTATGCGGTGGGAATGGGCGCTTGGCTGGAGAGGCCGTAGCCGTTGGCTGGAGGGGACTGGACAGGATTGACAGTGTGGGCGATGCCGGGTTCGACGGCTCCGATGACGGATTCGGGCTGGCCCGGCTGCGGGTCGATGGGATCAAGCACGACGTGCGGAGCGGACTGACTATTCATACCGGAGCGGCGGTCTTGACCTGGATTGCGGGCCGGCGCGAAGAAGCGGTCGATGAGGCGGATGATCTCGGGCAGGTCGGCCTTGCGGATGGCGGCGCGGACGTCTGCGATGAAGGTGTCGAAGGCGACCGCGTCCGCGGCGGTGTAGCGGCGGACGGCGGCGGAGAGGTTCTGGTCGCCGAGGTGGAGAACGGCGAAGCAGATCTCTTCGCACTCTTCCGTGATGCGGGAGCGGACCCGTGCGCGGCCGAGCGCGACTTTGCCGCGGCCGGAGGTGAAGACCTCCTGGACATCGCGGTGAACGTCAAAGCAGAAGATCTGGCCGTCCTCCGGGTAGCTGCGGAAGATGGAGGAGATGGCGTAATGGGCGCCCACCTGCTCGAGGCCGATCTTCATGCCGGTGACGTAGCGGCGGTAGACTTCCGCTCCGTCGCCGACGTCGGGGAGGTTGGATTTGGCGCGGGCGAGGATGGCAAGGAAGCGGGACTCGAGGGTGGTGCCTTCGGCTCCGATGATGCGTGGGGCTCCGGTGGCGTCAGGCTGGCCGAAGAGCTCCTGGGCAAGCTGGAGGACGCGGCCGGCGTAGGCGATAATCTGCACGGTCTCGATTCCGGAGATCTCGTCAAAGAACCAGCCGCAGGAGGTGTACATGAGCTGAGTGTGGCGCTCGAGCTCCATTAGCGTAAGGACAGTGGTGCGCTCATCAGCATTGAGAGGGCGGGTCAGGGTGCTGGCGGTGTGGTCGGCGAAGAAGCGTTCAAGGGATTCCAGGGCGCGGTCCGGGTTTTCTCGATTGAGGACGACGTGGATGTAGGCATCGCGGGCGGCCCATAGGTCGATGAGGAGGTCTTTGGCGAGGGCTTCGGCCAGGGGAGCGGTCTCATCGCGGAGGAGATCGAGGGCATCGCGCAAGGGGCCGCGCCACTGCTGGTTGAAGCCGGGCTTGCCGCCGTTGCAGCCGCAGTCCGAGCGCCAGCGCTCGACGCCGTGGGAGCAGGACCAGGAGGTATTTTCAGCGACCTCGGCCTCCCAGGTGGGCGGGAACTTCTCCAGGAACTCGCCGTAGTTGGTAAGGGTGGCGTGGCCTTTGTCCTCGATCCAGTGCATGGCGAAGGAGAGGGCCATCTCGCCGTGTTTGTGGTGGTGGCCGTAGGATTCGCCATCGGTGGCGACGTGGGAGAGCTGGGCGCGGTCATGCGGGCCGGAGGGTTGGGCCTTGAAGGCGGAGAGGAGGCGCTCACCGAATTTTTCGCCGGAGTCCAGGAGACCCTCAAAGGCGATGGCGCGGGAGTTGGGGCCGTTGTAGAAGAAGACGGAGATGGAACGGCCTTCGTCGAGGCAGACGCGATAGGGCTGGGAGGGATCGACGGAGTCGTTGGGGGTCTCGGACCAGTGGGTGGGGGCGTCCGGCTGATAAGGGCGAACGCGGGCGCACTGATTGGGGGCGAGGATGGTGAAGAGGATGCCCTCCTGGGCGAGGAGATCCAGGACGTGGCGGTTCACGGCGGTCTCGGCGAGCCACATGCCTTCCGGCTTGCGACCGAAGCGATACTCGAAGTCAGCGATGCCCCAGCGGATCTGGGTGAGGGCGTCGCGGGTGCTCGCGAGCGGCATGATGATGTGGTTGTAGACCTGGGCTAGGGCGGAACCGTGGCCACTGAAGCGGACGGCGCTGGCGCGGTCGGCCTCCTGGATCATGTGGTACGTGCGTGGGGCTTTATCGGCGAGCCAGGAGAGAAGGGTGGCGCCGAAGTTGAAGCTCATGCGGGAGTAGTTGTTGAGGATGCGGACGATCTTGTCTTCGGCGTTGGTGATGCGGGAGGCACCGTTGGGGGCGTAGCACTCAGCGGTAATGCGGTCGTTCCAGTCGTGGTAGGGGGCGGCGGAGTCCTGCACTTCGACGGTTTCAAGCCAGGGGTTTTCCCGCGGGGGCTGGTAGAAGTGGCCGTGAACGCAGACATAGCGATTGGAGGGAGCGGGTTTCTGGGTGGCGCGGGCCGAAGCTGATTTCGAAGAAGACTTGCGCATGAGCGTACTTGGAATCCTTACCCGGAATGGACGTGCCCCGAAAGCGACTGCTTCAAGTGTAGGCGCTCAAGCGGTCTGGTTCAGGAGAAACCGGCGAGAAGAGCCCGATCTTGGGCGTGATTCCGCGTGTGTCAATGGATTGGGGACGCGATCCAGGTCTCGCTGTGATTAGGCGGGGA
>CAXTRZ010000250.1:0-4298 GCA_964246715.1 uncultured Acidobacteriaceae bacterium
GCAGGAACACCAGCGTCGTCCAGAAGCAACTAAAGGACGCAAACGCCAGCGCCCCAACTGTGCAACTCTCCCGCAGCAGCGGCTGCGTGCGAAACAGTTCACAACGACTGCATCGCCTCCGCGTAACGCAGGTTCTGCCTGGGCGGCAGCAGCGGCATCGTTTTCCAGAGCAGCGGCACAAACAATGCATTCACAAACGCAGCCACCACAAACACCGTCTGCCAGCCATGAATCTTGCTGACCCACCCGGAAAAACTCCGCGCCAGCAGAACGCCCAGCAACAGTCCGGTCATCACCATGCCGATGGCCTTGCCTTGTTCCTGATCTCCTGCCAGGTCCGGCGCCAGCGGAAGCACAATGTGCGTCACGGACGCCATCATCCCGGTCACGGCGCTCGCCAGGATCAGCAGCGTCAGCGTGGGCGCAACCGCTACCAACAGCAGCGCCACCGCCACCGCTCCGTACATCCGCATCATCAGCGCGCGGCGCTCCAGCACATCGCCCAGCGGCACAAAGCACAGCAGCCCGACCGCGTAGCCAATCTGCGTCGCCATCGCCACCAGCCCCATCCGGTCAGGAGCGGCATGGAACGTATGGCCCATCTCCAGCAGCAGCGGCTGGTTATAGTAAATCGAGGACACTCCCACCGCGCAAGCCAATCCAAGAAACGGCAGCGGCGCGCCTCCGCTTGGTCGCTGCACATCCGCGCTGGTTGAAGGGGTCATTCGCTAGAGGCCTGACCACAGTGTAAATGGAAGGGTCTCAACGCCGCTCCCTTGGCGACAGCACAAGGAAATGCCTGAAACTGGATTCTTCCTTGTTCCAGATGTCTTACGCGCATCCATCGGTGATGTGACGGAATGCCCTCAGCTTGAATCGGAGTTGTCTTCGGAGAACAGTCTCTTAGCTTTGGCCGGACCACATCGCCTAACCCGCAGCCGCGATCTTCCGTCCGCTTCGGCTCACAATCGACAGACGTTCCATGGAGAGGATCTTTCGCGTCTGTCCCTTCGCATGCGCCGCCCATGGTCCCACCGGATCCAGCCTGACATAGGCCGTCCAGTGTCGCAGCGCTCGCCGCCGCTCTCCCTGCCGCTCGTATGCAAGCGCCAGGTTGTAGTGCGCATCCGCATATTGCGGGACGATTGTGATCGCCCGTGTATACGCCTCAATTGCCTCATCCAGCCGCTGCATCTCATCCAGCACGTTGCCCAGGTCGAAGAACGCCAGCGCATACTGCGGATCGGCCTCGGTCGCCTGCCGATACATCTGCTCCGCCCTCTCAAACTCCTGCTGGTTATAAAAGATTGTTCCCAGGTTGATGCACGCCGGCGCATGGTCCGGCTTCAGCTCTAGGATGGCCTCATACATCCGCGCCGCATCCTGCACCGTGGCCGTCTTCTCCTCCAACTGCACGCCCTTCAAGAACATCTCCTGCACCTGCGCGGCAATCTGCGCGGCCGGGAGTACATGCGAGGCTGCCTCCGCGTGCGGCGTCTCAAAGCTCATACGCTTGCCCGGCCGCTGCGCCGTCTCAAAGTCGAAGGCAAGCTGCCGCGTCATGGGATCGACCAGCGCTCCATCCATGCGAAACGCCAGGCCTGACCCTCGCAGCACCGCGCTCGTCTCCACCAGCGCATTGCGCATGCCGGAGACCTTCTGCATCGCCTCCACGGACCGCCGTATGCTGCCAATTGAAAGCCGTTTGCCGCGCATCTCGCGCAGCGCACGCAACTGCGCCAAGTGCTCAAAGGAGTAAGCCTTGTCTTTGCTCGGAAGACCCGGGATCAAACCCGCCCGCTCCCACGCCATCAACTGACGGCTGTGCAGGTGGAGGATGCGAAGCACGTCTTGACGGGAGTATCGGGTCATCGGTGTCCGGGCGGCACGCCTGCGACGTTCTCTTCGGAGTATGCGGTCCGTTCCCTTGTCAATCAAGACCCTTCCCGCCCCCATATGCAGAAAGTCGTGGATAAGTGGGTACGGGTGCTCTCCCTGGTTCCGGCACCGCCGTGGAAGAGAACTCCTTTCCGCTAACCTCGAAGTTCAACTTCTATGACACACGGGCGGCGCGGTTGAATCAGTCCGTCTCCGATCCCGTAAAGATTCGCAACCTGCACAGTGCGAGCGAGAACGTGGATGTAAGCGGACCAGTAAACACAGTCAACCGTCAGGGCCCAAGAACTCTGGACTGCCGCAATCATCTCCAGTTTTGCGCGGGAACAGCAAGGAGGGAGGCAATGGAGCCGATGAGCGGAGTTGAACCGCTGACCTACTGATTACGAATCAGTTGCTCTACCAACTGAGCTACATCGGCCTGCCTCGACCATTCTACCGTCCGCACCCAAATCCCGCAAAATTGCGCAAGCCGTACCCTCACCGCACTGCCGCCGCATTAGGCCTTACCGCATAGGCCCAAACACATTCGCGCACGGATCGCTGTTCGCGATCAACGCATCCCCATGAACAAAGCTCGCCTTCACGCTCTTGCCTCCGCTTAGGTCCAGGTTCGTTCCTCCCGCTCCCACTGCGATGTCGACATATGCCAAGTGCATCTGCTTCGCCGTAATCCCTTGGATCATCACCTCCTGCAGCGCAATCTGTGTCCGATGCTCTTCGTTCAGGCCCGCGATCAGCACGTCGCCGGGTGTCACCGCATATACCCTGTCCAGCACAATGCCTTTGTAGTCCGGGATCTTCGTCCCCGTATACCCCGGGTCCACAAACCCCTCCGTCGTCTGGTTTGTGTAGTACGGCGAGATCGCAATCGGATTCGCCACTCCTCGCATGCACACGTTCTTGTACATCAGGTCGTGGATCGCCCCGCCTCGCGTCACATTGCTCTTGATCCTGATCCCGCTCGACGTATGATCCTCCGTCAGCCCATCCACCAGCAGGTACGCCTGCCCCATCGTCTCGGACCCAATCGACATCCCATGTCCCGTATAAAAGTGGTTGTCCAACACACTCATATGCGTCACCCCGCTCTTCACCGCAATGTTGTCGTCCCCGTTGTCGATCCAGCTATGCGCCACCGTCACATTCGTTGAGTTCCCTGGATCGATCCCATCCGTATTCCGCGCATCAAGCCGCTTATCCACCGGCGTCAGCAGATGCACGCCCCATGCCGTAAACCCGTTCGTCCCATTCACGCTCACATGGAAGTTCGGCGAGTTGTGCAGCGTAATCCGGTACAGCACCAGCCCATCCGCATGGTTCGCCACCAGCAGCCGCGTGGAAAAGTACAGATCATCCTTCGGCTCTGCCCGCCGAGCCATCTCCCACCAGCTGAAATCCTTCCCCAGCAGCTTCGCATAGCCGCGCCCGTCGATCGTTCCATCCCCCATAATCGCCGCGTCCGTTACATCCGTCGCGGAGATCAGCGGTCTGCACCCGCCCCGCCGCAGGTTTGCCGTCGCCGCCGCAGCCTGCGGAGCCTCCTTGCCGAACTGACCCGGCCGGGGCAGGGAACTCCCGCACTTCACCGGAGCATCCGCCGCCGCATCCGGCAGCCGCATCTCGTACACCTTCGGGTCCCGAGACCCATAAAGCGTCACCCCCTCATCTACCAGCAGCGTTACCCCGCTCCTTAGCTCCAGCGGTCCGGTCAGGAAGGCGTTGTTCTCGCCCATTCCCTTCAGCTCCACCGCCATCCCCGCCTTGCATCCATCCATCGCCTTCTGGATGCGCTCCGTGTCCAGCTTTCCCTCATCCGCCTCGCTGACCTTGTTCGCCACCGCCTGCAGCCTCGCGCTCAGCACCGTGCAGCTCGCCGGAATGGTCGGCTCCTTTAAGTTCCGCGTATCCTGCCCCATCGCAGCCTCGCCCATACACCCAAACGCCAGCACGCCAACCAACCAGAAACGCATCGTCTCTCCCTCGCAGCGCGGAACTGGTCCGACCAACCGCGCAAGCACAGACGTATCCTACGCCAACAACCCCACAAACGACGAAGAGGCCGCCCGGCAACAGGGCGACCTCTTCTTGAGGGAGAATAGCTCCAACGGAGGCAAAGCCATCGGAACTTTCTGGCGAAATACTAAGTTCGCCAAAAACCCATGTCAAGACCTAATCCGGTACCATGCAACTTGTTCATTCCATAACACGTTACGTCTTGGTAAACGGCGCTCAAGGAGCAGCATTGATTCGCCTAAGTTTCACCTTGGCGTAAGGTCTTCCGGCCTGAACTTGCCTCGAATGAATCGCTTAGCCTCCAGCCTGCACCACCCCTGGTGCAGATCGGAATCCGTTTACCCGGCTCGCCCATCCCCAGCCTCTTCCTTCGACACAAACAGCCC
>CAXTRZ010000251.1:0-4274 GCA_964246715.1 uncultured Acidobacteriaceae bacterium
AAGTGGATGGATTGCGGCGGCGGCTTGCGTTGCGCTGGCGGGGGCGTGCTGGGTTCCGTATGGGTTGACGGCGGTGTTTCCGGTGGCAGGAACGTATGTGATCTTCTACCTGGCGTACGCGCCATGGCTCAAGCTGCATGGGTTTGGGCGGTATGGGGATTTTTCTTATGGAACGTATCTGTATGCGTTTCCGGTGCAACAGATGGTCATAAAGATGATGGGGCATGCGGTCGCGCCATGGGTCCTGTTTGCGTGGGCTGCGCCGATGACGCTGGCGCTCGCGGCGGCAAGTTGGTATGGGGTGGAGCGGAGATTTCTGCAGCCGGCGCGGAGGAAGGAAGTGCCTGCGGGTTAATGCGGGAGGACAGAACGGTAGAGGTCGAGCATGGTATCGACCTTCTTTTCCCAGTCAAAGTGTGCGAGCAGGCGGGCGCGGCCGGCGGCGCCTAAGCTGGCGCAGAGTTGCGGCGAAGTCATAAGGGTGGACATAGCTTGGGCGAGGTCGGCGATGACGGACTCGCGGCTGGTGGGCGGGATAAGGATGCCACAAGTGGCGTCAAGGTAGTCCGCGGGGCCGCCCCATGCGGTGGCAATGACGGGGCGGGCCATGGCCATGGCTTCGAGGACGACGGCGCCGCCGCACTCATACAGGCTGGGCAGGATGAGAGCGCAGGCGGACTGCAGGTGGACGGCGCACTCGGGTTGAGAGAGCCAGCCGTGGAAGCGGACGCGGTCCGCGAGGCCGAGGGATGTGGCGAGAGCGCGCCAAGTAGCGAGCATGGGGCCGTCGCCGATGATCTCGAGGCGGGCCCGGGGGGTAAGGACGAGGGCATGGAGGGCGAGGTCGAGGGCCTTCCAGTCCACGAGGCGGCCGATGAAGAGGAAGGTGGAGGAGGGTGTGGGCGCGGGCTCTGCGGGTGCTTGCCACTGGGTCAGATCGACGGCGTTCTCCGGTAGCTCAACGATGCGGCCCTGGATGCCTTTGGGCAACGCGGCGCGGGTGCGGGCGTTAGCGACGAGGACGAGGGCGGCCCGGCGTTTGCCGGGGAGGATGGTATTGACGAGATCGCTCAAGGCGCGGCCCATGGGAATGACGAGGCGGGTGAGGAGGGACTCGGTGGCACGGAAGACGGGCGGGTACTCCATGCCGCCGTTGAGCGGCCCGGCGAGAAGCGGCGCGCCGAGGCCGGAGAGCAGGGAAGGAAAGCGCGGCGAGACGGGGATGGGCTGGTGAATGACGGTGGAGGGCGCGCCTGGTTGCAAGGTGAGGGCGCGGACGATGCGGCGTTGCGCAAGCTGAGTGAGGAGCTGGTTGGCAAGGCCGAAGGTCGCCTCGGCGATGCGGCGTGGAAGGAAGAGGCCGAGGCGGTAGAAGAGTTTTTGCAGCAGTTGATCGGGGACAAAGTGGATGCGGTCAAGGTCGTGCGGGAAGAGCGTTGTGAGCTCGTCGCGGGTACGCTCATGCACGATGAGGAAGGCGTCCAGGCCGCGCGCGCGGAGGACGCGAAAGTAATGATAGGGCAGAATGGCTTCGCCGCCAAGGCGTTTGGAGGCGTGCTCGGCGACGATGAGGATGCGCAGCGGAGTTCTGGGAGCTGGGCTCATCAGGAGCCAGCGCCGCCGAAGAGGCGGTAGTAGCCGAGATTGCGGACGAGGCCTTTCGCTGTCTGCTCGCGCTCATAGCGTGGGCGGGTAAGCTCGACGAAGGGGTGAACGCGGCCGGGTGTGAGGAGCGAGGCGTTGCCTTGGAGTTCGTTTGCGGCCTGAGCTTCCGGCAGCCACCACTTGGCTTCGCCGCCGGCATGGAAGCACTTCATGCTCGGCCAGGACTCCGAACGCAGGATGCTGCGGCCGTCCGCGCCGAGCTTGCGGCGGATGCGTTTGGACTGCGAGCGGCGCCAGCAGACCCAGAGGCTGGGATCGAGATAGCCGCCGCCTTGACGAAGGTCCGGGCGCATTGCGAGAGCGGCCCAAACGATGGCCTCGACGTGCATCATGCGAGGGAGCGACGGGCCGCCGAGTTGGGCGAGGAGCCAGTCCAGCCACTGCATGTCAGTGCCGGAGCGCCAGTGAGCGACGCCGATGTCAACGTGGCGGGCTAGGGGTATTTGCACGTTGAACGCCGCGCGTACAACGTCCGGCGGAAGCAGGCAGTTGGGCCGCTGCCACATGAGCAACAGGCCGCTGGCGGGGGTGGGCTCAAAGCGGAAGCGATTAGGAAAGTAGAGGTCCGGGTCGAGGAGGATGAGCTCTTCGCCGGGCGCGCCCATGAGGAGCGGGTCAGTGATCTTGCGCCAGCAGGGATGGCCGTGGCGAAAGGCGCGTAGATTCGGGAGGTTGGCGAAGACGGAGGACTCGGCATCCGCGAGCTCTTCTTCGGACGTGACGGAGCAGGCGTGGAACGTGGGTAGGTCGAGCTCTGCGAGTGCGGCGAGGAGCGTCTGTTTGTCGGCGTGTGAATCTGTGATGAGGTGCAGGTTAAGAGGCTCGTCGCTGTGCGCGAGCAGGCTGGCAATGGCGAGGCGCGCATAGCCGAGAGCGTGGGGCGAGAGCACCATGTATAGCTGGCGTTGCGTGAGTGCGGCCTCCATGCGGGTCAGCTTTCCTGCAGGCAGGCGCGCAGGCTGCTCGCGAGGATCTCGATGTTGGGCTCGAGGAAGATGCGCTCGTGGTCTCCGGTGAGGTCGTGAACCTCAACGCCGCCGCGGAAGATGCTCTTCCAGCCGAGTTCGTAAGAGCCTGTGGTGTGGTCCTGCTCGCTGGCGCGGAAGAGGATGAGGCGCGCGTCGATGGGGCGAAGCTCGTAGTTCTGGATGGCGACGTAGTTGATGTCGTACGCGCTCTTCATGAAAGCGGGAACGCGCGTCAGGTTGAGCTTGGCGGCGGCCATGCAGGAGTAGCGGACGGCGCGGGTGCTGATCTTGTCCCGGATGTAGGCGGCTCGGCTCTGGAGCGTAAGCGACTTGATGTTGCCGGTGAAGCGGTTGACGCGATGCGCGGCCTGGCCCTGCAGCCCGCGCGACTTGGTGAGCTCGCGGTCATAGTGTTTGGTTCTGGCGTCCAACATGCCGATCAGCGCAACCTCTTCTCCGGCGGCGCGGAGCTGGTGCGCCATCTCCAGCACGACGGTGCCGCCGAAGGAGTAACCGAGAAACTTGTAGGGGCCGTGCGGTTGGACCTTGCGGATGTCCGCGAGATAGAGCGCGGCCATGTCGCGCAGGCGGATGAGCGCAGGTTTGCCGGGGAGCAGGGCTTGCGACTGGATGCCGTAGACGGGCTGGTCTGGACCCATGCGCATGGACAGGCCGTAGAAGTTGACGACGTTGCCGCCGACGCCGTGCACGATGAAGAGCGGCGTCTTGGACCCGGCGGGCTGGATGGGGACCAAGGATGACGCGGTGTTCGGGGCGAAGCGGTTGCGGACGAGCTCCGCGATGGACTCAATGGTGGAGGCCGAGATAAGGCTTGCAAGGCCGAGGTCCATGGCGTAGGTGCGGTTCATCTTGGTGATGAGTCGCAGGGCGGCAAGCGAGCCAACACCGAGCGAGAAGAAGCTGGCGCGCAGCGAGATGCGCGGGATGCCGAGCGTGCTCTGCCAGAGTTCTGTGATCTGCTGCTCGATGAGATCGCGGGGTTCGAGGAAGCTTTCTGCTTCAACGGGCGTGGTGCGGATGCCGCTGTCGCCGGCAGCGTTGAGCACGTCCGGCAGCGCCTTACGGTCGATCTTGCCGTTGGTATTGCGCGGCATCTCCGCGAGCGCGACGATGGCGCTGGGACGCATGTAATCGGGCAGGGAGTTGGCGAGCTGCGTGGTGAGCTCGTCGATGAGCGCCGGGGCGTGTTGCGGCTCCGCGTAGGAGCCTGCGTCCACGTAGGCGATGAGGCGGGTGGCGGAGTCGCTGCTGGGGGTCTGCTCCGCGATGCGCTGGACCACGACGGCCTCGCGGACGGCGGGGTGCCGGCGCAGGGCGGCTTCAATCTCGCCGAGCTCAATGCGGTAGCCGCGGACCTTGACCTGGAAGTCGGTGCGGCCGAGGAGCTCGATGGTACCGTTGGCGCGCAGGCGGCCGAGGTCACCGGTGCGGTACATGCGGCCAGGATGAAATGGGTTGGGGAGGAACTTTTCGGCGGTGAGTTCGGGGCGCTTCCAGTAGCCCCTGGCGAGGCCATCGCCGCCGATGAGGAGCTCGCCGGTGCAGCCGAGCGGGACGGGCTGCTGCAATTCGTCGAGGACGTAGAACTGTGTGTTGGCGGTGGGCGGCCCGACGGTAATC
>CAXTRZ010000252.1:0-4245 GCA_964246715.1 uncultured Acidobacteriaceae bacterium
CAGGTCAGGGGGTCGTAGATGAACCCGCCACTGTTGGCTGGGGGGCCGTTTGCGTCTAAGACCGCAGAGTTCGGGTAGCAGCGTGGATAATACGTCGTGTACACAGGGGAACCGCCGTTGGTCAGGCCGGCACTCGCAAGGACCGGATTCAGCAGCTCAGTAAAGTTGCCCTGGCGCATAAGGGCCGTTGGCACCGTGTCGTAGCCGCTTCCTGCCGGTGACTGGTACCGCGTGCCCTGATAATCTCCAAACAGAAACAGCTTATCCTTCATAAGCGGCAGGCCTGCCGCCCCGCCAAAGATATTCTGGTTGTAAGGAGGCTTGGGACCCGCAGGCAAACCGTTGTACGGATAGGCGTAGTTCGGATTGGCCGCCCACTTGTCGCTGCGATAGTAGTCGAACGCCGTCCCGTGGAGTTGATTGGTGCCCGACTTGATGGAGCTGACCACCAAAGCTCCACCGGCGCGGCCGTACTGCGCCCCGGCCACGCTCGTATCCACTTTGAACTCTTGCGTGGCAAAGACCGGCGGGAAGAAGAGGATGACGTTTTGCAGGCCGTCATTGTTGTCCACGCCGTCAAGAAGAAAGTTGTTGGCTTGTACCCGTGTAGCGTTCACGGACAGTGAAGCCCCGCCGGTACTTCCATGGCGGCCGGCAACATCTTGATTTTGCTCGGCATAAGGTCCCGGGCTTACTCCAGGGGTCAAGAGCGCCAGGTTGATCGCATTGAGGCCATTCAAAGGCAGCTCTGTAATCTGCTTCTCCTCAATCGTCTCGCCCAAGGTAGAATCGGTCGTATTCACAAGGGAGGCGGCATCCGTCACCTCGACTGAGGTCGTCTCTGCGCCCGGTTTCAGAGAGAAATTCAGCGTCAAACTCGTAGTCACCCTGACCGTGAGCGCCTGCGTCTGAGTCTCAAAACCTTTGGCCGTGATGGTAGCGATGTAGTCACCCGCAGGGACGGCTGACACGTTAAGTTCGCCCTCTCCATTCGACGTTCCGATAAGTTTGGCCCCTGTAGCTCTATTAACGAGGGTGATGCTCGCCAGGGGAATCACAGCCCCTGTTGTATCCGTCACCGTCCCAACGACTCTCCCTGAGTCTGCTTGCCCAAGTGCATTGGGAACGGTCACCACGGACAACAAAGATAAAGCGAGAACTGCGCTCGCAACTTTGTGCCTCTGCAGCATCTCTGCGAATGTGAATCTGATGGTCATGCTGATCTCCGAAAGTGCTGTACCGTACCGTTCCTGCCAAATGTGCTGAGAAACGGATCTCCGGCTCGATGGTCACAGTCCGCTTCAGTGCGGAATTTGTGCAATGGTTGCGCCATTCTCTTTCCATGCTTTTGAGATTCACTCCTGAGGCGAATAGAATGAATCACTTGCGGAGTTTGATGGATTGCAAGGCTGAATCGTATACGATGGACCCCGCGAAATGGAGGGCTCTTGCTGATCGGTGAAAAAATAGAACGCTTAGCCTTCGGACTCTTTGAAGCAGATCTACACGCCGGCGAGCTTTGGAAGGCCGGTTACAAGATCAAGCTCCCCAGACAGCCCTTCCGTGTGCTCGCGGCGCTCTTAGCACGCCCTGGCGACCTCGTGACCCGCGAGGATCTCCAGCATGAGATCTGGGGCGAGAACACAAACGTAGACTTCGATCAGGCGATCGCAGCCGCTATCAACAAGGTCCGGGAAGCCTTGGGAGACTCTGCGGAAAACCCCCGATTCATACAAACACTGACCAAACGTGGTTATCGATTCATCGCTCCCGTCACACAGATCCACCCTGCGCCGGCTGTGAACCCCTCTACAGAGCCGATACCGCAGATCTTTCTGGATGTGACATCCACCAGGGGCGCTTCCAAAAGCGAACTCGGGAGAGAACGAGAGTCGACTCAACTCGCTGCCGTTGAAGAGCCGCCCATTCTGGCGTCAGCACCAGTCCACACCTTGGACTCTCTTCTTCCGGGCCATGATGTTGAGAATGCGATAGAGCACTATCAGCCCGAGCGCCTTATATCCCCTCCCGCGTCGCGTCTCGCGTGGTGGAAACCAGCAAAGCTGATTTACTTGCTCTTCTTGGCCGCCGTCGGAGGAGGCGCTCTAATCGATAGATCGCTGATGAAGGCCGGCTCCGGGCCGGCTCCGTTCCGGGTGGATCAGATCAGCCATTATGTGCCGATCTCGCTTGGACCGCCCAATCCGGAGAGTTTCCTGACGATGGCGGTGGATGGAGATCGGGTGCTCACCTCGGTCATGGTAAACGGTCGTCCTCGCTTGTCTTCCATCGACATTGACACGGGCGAAGTCCAGGAGATCGCAGTACCGGATGAAATCTCGTTGAACTCATTAACAGACATCTCAAAAGACGGCTCAAGGCTGCTGCTTCGGAGTCAACAGTCAACCGAATCTGAGCAGCCGCTTTGGGTTGTTCCTTCGGTGGGGGGCAGTGGGCGTCGGATTCCGGGTGTGCTTGCTCATGACGCCGCCTGGATGCCGGATGGCACCAGCATTCTTTACGCCACCGGCAATGACTTAGCTCAGATAAGTCCCAAGGAAGATTCCTCCACTCCATATGCCAAGCTTCCCGGGCGCGCCTTCTGGTTACGATGGTCGCCCGACGGAAAGATGCTCAGGTTCACCCTGTTTGATCCTGTGACACACGCGGCTACTCTCTGGGAGATGGAACGTGGCAACCATACACCGAACCCAGTCAAGATTCCCGGCTTCGAGCATCTGTCTTCATGCTGCGGTGTTTGGCTGCCGGATGGACAGTCCTACGTCTTCCAGGCAGACGATAACCTGTGGCAGCTTAAAGGCAGCGGGCGCGGCGAAAAACTCGTCCCGTTAACGAACGGACCGCTCCGCTCCCTGTCGCCCGTCGCAGCTCGAACCGGCAACCGCATCTTTTTCATCGGATTGGAGTCCCCTTCGGGTCTACAGGCGTTCAGTCCAGAACGAAAAGAGTTTCGCTCCGCGCCGGCGTTTCTTGCAGACGCCAATCGCATCGATTATTCCAGAGACGGCAAGTGGGTCGCATGGACGGACATCCACGAAAAACTCTGGCGCGCCCACACGGATGGTTCTGACAAGGTTCGGCTCACCTCGGATGCGCTGGAAGTCTTCCTTGCGCATTGGTCACCGGATGGAAAGCGTCTCGCCGTCATGGCGAGGAAGCCAGGAGGTGTTTGGCAGATCTATCTCGTCGACGCAAGCGGCGGGAAAGCCGAAGCGTTACTCGATGAAACCCGCAACTCCGCCGATCCGGGATGGTCGAACGATGGCGACAGCCTCGTGTTCGGTCGTGAACCAGATCTCATGGGGAAGGAAAGTGGACCTCGTAACCTCCAGATCCTCCATCTCTCGACCCATCAAGTGGAGGAAATCCCGAACTCCGACGGGCTCTTCAGCCCGCGTTGGTCTCCCGACGGCCAATGGATCATGGCGCTAACCTTAGACCAGAAAACTGTCATGCTCTATGATGTCGCGCACGGGCATTGGCAGCGTCTAGCATCGACTAGCGCAGCAGACCCAGTGTGGAGCGCAGATAGCAAAGCAATCTATATTCATGCTTTTCTTGCGGACCGCGAACCCATCTTAAGAGTGGAGGTTCCGAGCGGAACGATCCAAACGGTCGCTGACCTCGGGAACTTCCATGACGGAGAGGCTGCAAATTACTTTTTTGGAGGCGTAACGCCCCGAGGTGAGCCCCTGGTTCAACCCAGAGTTGGAACCGGAAACCTTTATAGCCTGGACCTGAAGGCCCCGTAGATGAACGCCCGCCCATGAAGGGAAGAACGCCGTCCAGCCTTCCCAAAGGTACTCACGTCAAACGCACGCCAAGGGCCAATGTTAATCAAGTGGTAACAGTCGCATCCGGTTGGCGAACGATAGCCGTCCACCATCCAGCCGTGAATAAATGCATGGCTAAGATGCCAAAACCTGCGCCAATCGCGGGTCCATCCATGCCGGTCGGTTGCATAAACACCACCTTGGCCCTGCATTGCACCACGTTTTGCCCACAGTTCCGCGGTCATCCACGCCCCTGGTAGCCCCGGCCCTATCCTCGCCCTATGAATCCGGCTATCCTCAACCTATGAGCCATGAAGGCATCCGTATTCTCGACCCCGAGACCGCCCGCCGTGAAGAGGCCGCCGCCAAGCCCCTTCCCGCCGCCGCCGTGACCCCCACCAATGTTAGCGTAATTCAGTACGCAGGCCCCCGCAAGGGAATAGGCAGGCAC
>CAXTRZ010000253.1:0-4224 GCA_964246715.1 uncultured Acidobacteriaceae bacterium
GGGTAGTGGGAGATCCAGCCAGCGGTGAAGTCTGCGAGTCGCGCGCGGGCTTCTCTGTGGGCAAGGGTGCTGGCGACGGGGAGGATGTACTCGGCTGCCTGGCCGGCGAGGGCGGGAAAGCGGCAGGCCATCTCGACCATGGTGGGGAGGTTGGATTCGATCTCACGCCAGCGGGAGCCAGGGAGGAGGGCGATCCAGGGCTTCGCGGGGTCGAGATTGTTGTGGGCGGCATAGGCCTCGCGGGTGACGGTTGGGAGTGGCAATTCGGCGAGGGGATGGCCGACGAACTCGGCGTCGACGTGGCGGTTGCGGTAGAAGGCGGCCTCAAAGGGGAAGATGGTGAGCATCTTTGAGACGCGCTGTTGCACCCAGCGCAGGCGGCGTCGCTTCCAGGCCCAGAGTTGGGGGGAGACGAACCAGATGACGGGGATGTTGAGCTGCTTGAGCTGCTTGGCGAGGCGAAAGTTGACGTCGGGGAAGTCGATCAGGACGGCGGCGGCGGGCGGGACGGCGTGGATGCTCGCGACAAGTTTGCGGTATTGGCGGTAGATGAAGGGAGCGTGACGGAGTACTTCGGTGATGCCCATGTGGGCGACGTCTTCCGCGCGGACGATACGGGTCTGGCCGGCGGCGGCCATCTCCTGCCCGCCGAGGCCGGTGAAGGTGGCTTGCGGGAGGGCGGCGCGCAGGGCGCGGATAATGCTTGCGCCGTAGTGGTCGCCGGAGGCCTCGCCAGCGGAGAGGAAGATCGGGATGGGTGGGGTGGCTATGGAGATAATTACGTGGGGCATCGAACCCACCCTGTAGGATGCTTTGGGAACTTAGGAGGTCTGGGAGAACACGGCGGGTTTGAGAGGCGGACCCACAACGCGGATGCGGTAGTGCTGCTCCGACAGACCGGCCTTTTGCGGGTCCGGCTTTGCTCCCACAGGATGGTTGTTCTCGTAGTCGCGGAAGAAGGCTTCGATCTCGCCGGCTGGGTCGTAGATGTTGAGATGACGCGCGGGAGTGTTGCCGAGCACGACGTAAGCATGGGGTATGCCTTTGGGCGCCATGAAGCTGTCGCCGACGTGGAGGACGTCTTTCTGCGCGCCGCACTGGATGCCAAAGGAGCCTTCCAGCAGGTACATCCACTCATTCTGTTCAAGATGGATGTGCATGGGCGGTCCTTGTCCGGGCGGAGTGTTGACCTCAATGACGGAGATCCGTCCGCCCACGTCGGCTGCGGCGATCTTGTCAAAGAAGGAGGGTTCGCCGTGTACGGTCCATGGGCCATCGATACGGCATTTACCGGCCGGAACTACGAAGGCGCCGGGAGCCGCAGGCTGTGCGGGTGAGGGTTTGGGCGCAAGCCCAAGGGCCGGAAGCGAGAGAAGTCCATGACGCAGAAAGCGTCGGCGCGGCAGTGTCATCCAGTGGCTCCGAGGTGTTTCGCAACGCGCTTAATATAGCACCGTGGATTTAAAAGAGAGCGTGTCCCGAGGGCTCAAGCCCCGGTTTTTTGGCGGCCGGCAATGTCTGGGCTAAAGACCGGACTTATCTCGGAAGCAACAGCAAAGAGGGCAGCAACAGCAATGGCAGCAACAACGGCGAGGGCAACAGCAGGTCCTCTGGCAGCGCGGGAGAATAACAACCAGAAGAATATTGTGTTCCGGCTACTTGGCGAGGCGGCGGCCTTTGGCGTGTTTGGCGCGGGCCGCGGCGGCGGACTGGATGGTGTATGCGGCGACGATGGATTTAAGGAGACCGGGGAAGCGTTGCTCGACCTCCGGGCAACGGGAGGTGTTATGGACTTCGACGCCGCGACGCTCGCTGTGGATCAGGCCGGCTTCGCGGAGGATGCGGAAGTGCTGGGAGAGGGTGGATTTGGGGATGGCCCGGTCGCTCACGGTAAGGAAGACGGAGCAGGCCTGGGGGCAGTCCTGGCCGACGATGTCGGCGTAGATGGCGACCCGGATGGGATCGGATAAGGCGTGAAGGATGCCCTCGACGGTGAGCTCTGCGAGGGAGGGGTGGACGAGGGGACGCATAGGCTTATAGATGGGATGTTACAGGATAGGGTGCAAGAGTCTTCTTGTTCATAAAAACGGAACAAATGAATCGTTGGCGACGGCGCTTTCATCTATTTGCTCAGAACTGGCTCAGAGTTGGGCCGGACGGCTTAAACAAATGTGAACGAGGTGAGTGTGATGGGAAAGCTCGATGGAAAAGTGGCGGTGATTACGGCGGCAACATCCGGCATGGCGCTGGCGACGGCGAAGCTGTTTGTGGAAGAGGGCGCGTATGTCTTCATCACCGGGCGTCGCCAGGACAAGCTGGATGAGGCGGTAAAAGCGATCGGCAAGAATGTGACCGGGGTGCAGGGCGATGGGGCGAACCTGACCGACCTGGACCGGCTGTTTGAGACGGTTAAGAAGGAGAAGGGATCAATCGACGTCCTGTTTGCCAGCGCGGGTTTTGGCGAGTTTGCCACGCTGGAGCAGGTGACCGAGGAGCACTTCGACAAGACGTTCGGCTTGAACGTCCGGGGCACGCTGTTCACAGTGCAGAAGGCGCTCCCGCTGTTCAACGACAATGGCCCGATCGTCTTGAATGGGTCGATCGCGAGCGTCAAAGGCTTTCCGGCGTTTGGCGTGTATAGCGCAAGCAAGGCCGCGGTTCGTTCGTTTGCGCGGGCATGGTTGCTGGAGTTGAAGGATCGGCGGATTCGCGTGAATATCCTAAGCCCGGGCACGATCGATACACCGATTCTCGACCCCCTGGGCGATGAGGCGAAGAAGCAGTTCATCTCCATGATTCCTCGCGGCGAGATGGGGCGGCCGGAGGAGATTGCAACGGTGGCTCTGTTCCTTGGTTCAAGCGATTCAAGCTTTGTAAACGGAGTGGAGTTGTTTGTGGATGGGGGCACGGCGCAGATCTAACACTGGCTTCAATCGACAGAGACGACTCGGTCCATGGTCCGCGGTGCGAGGCTGTGGGCCGAGTTCTGTTTGGGGGGGTCACGACGGCAGCCCGGCCTGCACGAAAAGAATTCATTGCATAACGCGATCGGATTGAAATGAAGAGAAGTTGCTTCCGGTTATGAGTGTCGCACTCAACCAGCCTCGGCGGGAGGCCGATAGAGACCATGACCGGTCCTCCACGCGAACTGGGCATCGCACAGGCTGAGGAACCAATAAAGTTACCTTCTTCGGGACTTGGGGGAACCATCGTGGGTGAACTTGCGTATTCGCATCTGTTCCGTAAAGCCGAAGCTGCCATCCTCCGCGTCCAAGGAGGAGATACCCAGGGTCCGAGCTCACCAAGGAGTCGTGTTGCATGTTCAAGGCGGTCGCCGCTGTCTCGCTTGTCTCACCTGTATTGCTGGCCGGGGCCTCGGCGCAGAGTTGCAGCGGAGGTCCTCTCACCGGGGTTGTTCGGGATACCACGGGCGCTCTGGTTCCTGGGGCAACGTTGTCGCTGGAGAGCGGCGTAACGCGGACCAGCGGCCCGGATGGGCGGTTCCGCTTTCCTTGCGTCGCGGACGGCAAGCATGTGGTCACGGCAAACTTCGCGGGCTTCGCTGCTGCGACGGAGAACGTGACCGCGCCGCACGTTGGCGAGCTGAGCCTTCGCCTTGTGCCCACGTCGGAGGCCAGCATCACTGTCGATGCCGATGAGGAGGAGCTGCAAGCCGCGCCGCCCGGTGGAGGAAATGCCATCGTCCTCTCCGGCAAGCGGCTTCAGTCCTTGGCGGACGATCCCGACGATCTTCTGCGCGAGCTGCAGCAACTGTCTGCCGCGAGCGGCGGAAGCCCAGGCAAAGCCACCATCTCCGTTGATGGCTTTCAGGACGACGCGAAGCTGCCGCCAAAGGACTCCATCGCCTTCATCAACGTGAGTCCAGACCTGTTCTCCGCGGAATATCGCGAGCCGCCCTTCGGTGGCGGGCGGGTGGAGGTCTACACCAAGCCGGGCGCGAAGAGCTATCACGGTTCGCTCTTCGCAACCAATTCCAGCTCATGGATGCATGCGAACGATCCGTTTACGCCGACGGCAGGAGCGCGCGGCAAGCAACGCTATGGCTTTGACTTGTCCGGCCCGGTACGGCGGCAGGGATCGAACTTTTCCTTGAACCTTGAACACCGGTCGATTGACGAGACGGTGGCGGTCAACGCGACGACCCTGGACGCAAACGGCAACACCATCAACATGCTGGACACGGTGCCCATTCCACAGCGGCTA
>CAXTRZ010000254.1:0-1968 GCA_964246715.1 uncultured Acidobacteriaceae bacterium
ATGGCGCCGAGCGGAAAGAACCCGCCCTCGGGAGCCTTTTCGCCGAGCACTTCCTTGCGGTAGAGCGCGGCCATCTTGGCGTTCTCGGCCTCTTGCTTCATCTTCGCGTCGCGCGCCCGGATCTTCTCCTCACGCGCATTCTTGGCGATGCCGCTCTTGTCGAAGGTATCGTTGGCCGCCGCGTTCACGTGGCTGTCGTTCAGCACCAAGTCGTAGCTGGACTCCTTCTCAAGGCCAACCTTCTTGCCACCGGCGAAGATCTCATGCCGGCCATGCTCCTCGTACCACTTGGTCAGCGTGCTGGTCATGTGCATCTTCTCGATGATGTTGCGCCAGCCCACGCCCGTGTTGTACGCGCAGAAGCTGATCTCGCCCTCCTGCGTCGCATATGGAATAATGCACTGCTCGGTGCGGCGGAAGTCGTAGTTGAACAGGTCCTGGAACCACATGCCCGCGATGAAGAGGAAGTTCCAGCGATCGCCGCGGCGCTTCTTGATGTCCTCCATCGTGCGGTCCGCAGTCACCTTGCCATAGCTGCGGCCGGTGGCGCCAAAGCTCTTATCGAACTTCTCCAGCAGGTCCTTGATCTTGAAGTGCGTCGGCGCATTGTTCGGGGTGTAGTTGCGCAGCAGCGCCAGCGTCACGCCGATGATCGAGAGCCACTTGCCGCGAGCCGCATCGTTGATGCGAGCCACATCCTTGGCCAGACGATCCGCGTTGATAAACGCCGTCACCGGCGCCGCTTCCTTGGTCTCCTTGTCGATCATGAGCGCCATGGAGATGCCGCAGTTCGGGTGGCAGCCGCAGGAGAGCTGACCCCAGTCACGATCCGGCCCATGCACCAGGTCCGCCCAGTCCGAAAAGGTGGACATAAAGCTGATGGGGAACCAGTCGCGCGTGGGCTCGCCCAGGCCGGTCTGGTTTTTGACGTCGTGCGCCAGGTGGCTCAGCGTGTAGCGCTGCGCGGCGCGGCGCTCGTCGGAGATGGCCTCGTCGCGTCCGGTAAAGCTGACCGGCTGGAAGCTGAGGAAGTTGATCTTCTTCGGGTTGTCCAGCGCGAACTCGATGATGCGCCCAACCTGCTCGTTGTTGATGCCGTTGACGATCGTCGTGACCGGCACGATGTCCACGCCCGCCTCATGCAGGTTGTGGATCGCCTGCAGCTTCACGTCGAACGCATTGCCCACCTTGCGGTGCGAGTTCGCGGCGTTGCCGATGCCATCGAACTGCAGGTATGCATAGCGCAGACCCGCGTCAGCCGCGGCTTTAGAGAACTCCTTCGACTTCGCGAACTCGATGCCGTTCGTCGCGGCTTGGACCGAGGTGTAACCCACCTTGCGGGCATACGCCACCGCATCCAGGAAGTACGGGCTCAGGGTCGGCTCGCCGCCGGAGAACTGCACCGACATCTGGCGCTTCGGCTTGATGGTCACCGCGTTGTCGAGCATGGTCTTGATCTCGTCCCACGTCAGCTCATGCACGAAACCAACCTGATTCGCGTCCATAAAGCAGGGGTCGCACATCATGTTGCAGCGGTTCGTCAGGTCGATCGTCAGCACCGACCCGCGGCCGTGCGTTACGGTCGAGGTGCCGTGATTGTGCAGCTTCTCGTCGTTGTGGGCGCGGATATCGCGGCCCGGGAACACATCCTCCAAATGCTTGAAGAACGCGGTGTCAATCGACATCAAGTCCTCAAAGTGGCCGTGGATGGGGCAGTCCTTCACCATCAGGATCTGGCCATCGCGCTCGATGATCTGCGCCTTAATCTCGCCCACCTTCTCATTCAGCAAAATCTCGTGCGGCAGCTTGCCGTCCACAATCTGCTGGCGAATCGCGGGAACGCACTTGGGGCAAAGCGAGTCAGTCGTACGCGGCCAGCCGAGCGGCGGCTTCTCCTTCTGGTAGCTCTTCAACAGCGGCTTATCGCTCCACTTTGGCGTAAAGCTCTCGTTCGGGCTAATGCTGTTC
>CAXTRZ010000254.1:1978-3895 GCA_964246715.1 uncultured Acidobacteriaceae bacterium
CTGGACGAGCCCGTTCTCGAAAAGTTTAACTGGCTTTGCCTTTGCCATGATCTGGTTTATCTCCTGGTAGTTCTTCTTGTCCTGCATCTTGCTGCAGGTTCAGATTGACTTCACACGTTAATCGGACGTGAACTGTTCGATCCTATCGTTCCGTACGCCCGCTCGCGAGTTGCAACGCTGGTTCCCTGGCCTTGCCGCCGGCCTGGAATCCTGCGGCCTGCAGAGCTTCCATAACAATGTCAAGGCTAGGCCTCGGCAGACCCGAAATGAAAGCAACTTGCAGTGAACGGCGATTTTGCGCATTGAACGGCGACCTCACGGCTTCACACGGAGCCACTCAAATCCCTCGCCCTCATAACCGTCCATTCGACGCCACAGTCTTACCGCAATTGAACCTCTGGAGACTTGCCCCCATGCGCCTCATTCAAAGCATCCTGCCGCCTACCCTCGCCCTTGCCGCCGTCCTCGTCCTCGGCTACGCCGCTCATACTCTGCAGCACGGTCTGCACCCGGTCGAAGCCCAATCCCGCGGTGGCTCCCACTCGGACTCGCACTCCGACGAGCCGCTCGTCTTCCAGCTCAGCTCCAGCCTCGGTCCCGCCTCATCCCTGACCGTCTCCAACTCCGCCGAGCACACCCTTTACGTCTACCAGGCCGTCACCTAGGGCAACGCGCATGTCAACTTCTCCTTCTCCCTCCATAACGGACGTCTTGGCGGCGCCATCGAGCGCCAGAACTGCCCCTGCCGGCACGCCTTCTGAGGCCCCTTTACTTGAGCGCCTGGAACTCCACCCCGCTTGGAGCGTCCGCCGTGTGGTACACCCGCTCTGTCGCCGGCCTGAAGTCCTCCCGCCTGGCCTTGGAGATGTCCACGAACGTCTGCGGATTCAGATCCACCAGCGGAAACCAACTGCTCTGCACCTGCACCATGATCCGGTGGCCCTTAAGGAAGGTGTGGTTAACCTGCACCAAGCTGAACTCCACCGCCTCCACCTTTCCCGGCACAAACGGTTCAGGCTTCGAAAAGCTCTTGCGGAACTTGCCGCGCATGGGCTCGCCGCGCACCAGTTGTTCATACCCCGCCATCAGCGGCGCGGGCGCCAGCGTATCCGCCGGCCTCGTCGCAGGCCGCGCCGGAGCCGCCTCCTCCTGGGAATACACGTCAATCAGTTTCACCACAAAGTCCGAGTCCGTCCCGCTCGTCGACACGCGCAGCTTCGCCTTGAGCGGCCCGGCGAAGGTCACATCTTCCGTCAGCACGTCCGTCTGGTAGGTCAGCACATCCGGCCGCTCGGACGCGAACCTCTGATCCGCGACCATGTAATCCCGCGTCGGCCCAGACTCCGCCGCAAACGAGACCTCCGGCACCGGATGCTCCGGATCGCTGACGTACTCGTCGAAGTCACTGCGGACGCTGTTCGCAGCCTTCGCCTCAGCCGCCGGCGGCGCAAACCCGAGCTTCCCTTCCGGCAGGAAGTAGAGCATCTTCGCTCGCGATCCATCCGGTGGCCAAGCCGTATAGCTCTTCCATACATTCGTTCCCGTCTCGAAGACGGTTGCCTTAGCAAGTTCGGGCATCGGCGCGTCCTTCAAGTAGTGCTCAAAGAACGGGAACTGGATCTTCTCCCGGAAGTACTCGCCTGTCTTTGCGCCGAACCGCACCTCGCCGATCCGCTCGCCGTCAAACGCTCCCCAGCCGCCATGCACCCACGGTCCAATCACCAGCCGGTTCTCCGCCTCCGGGCTCTGCTGCGCGATCGCCTGAAAGGTCTTATGCGGCCCATTCAGGTCCTCCGCGTCAAACCATCCGCCCACCGTCAGCACCGCCGCATGGATGTTGTGCAGATGTCGGCTGATATCCCGCGCATCCCAGTACGGATCGTAGTTCGGATGATCCATCTGGTCGCTGAACAGCGG
>CAXTRZ010000254.1:3905-4201 GCA_964246715.1 uncultured Acidobacteriaceae bacterium
GCTCCCACTGAGCGAGATACTCCGCATACGCACTAGCCGAGGCATACGGCGTCTTCATCACCGGCCCGGTCAGCTCTGTTGTCGGATTCTTTTGCGGCCGGAAGCTCAGGTAGAAATCGTTGGCCTCCAGCATGAACGCGCCGTTGTGGTATGCATCGTCATTGTCATGCAGGTCCGTCACAGGCGCCTGCGGGCTCGCCGCCTTGATCGCCGGATGTCCGTCGATGATCGACGCCGAGGTATAGAACCCCGGATAGCTGATCCCCAGGATGCCCACCTTGCCATTGTTCGCCGGC
>CAXTRZ010000255.1:0-2752 GCA_964246715.1 uncultured Acidobacteriaceae bacterium
GCGCTGGAAACATCTTCGGCACACTCAGGGAAGTCGCAATCCAGATTCTGCGCAATCGCCCACTGGAGTCTCCTTTTTCATGCGCTTCCCGGCAATCTTTGCTCTTCCCGCTGCTCTCAGCCTCGCGCTGATGCTCCCCGCCCTTTCATCCCAGCCCCTCAGGGCGCAATCCCCCGCATCGTTTCCGCTCGTCTTTTGCGGCGAGTTCTCGCTCAAGACACAGTACCAGCCCGGCGATCTCGTCCTCTTCCAGCAAGCCGCTTACCTCGCCATCAAGTCGAGCAAATCCGTCCCTCCCATCGGCGACGCGAACAGCGCCGGCAAGTGGACCGCGGTAGTTCAACCCGGAGCGGCCGGACCTGCCGGCCCGCAAGGTGCAACCGGACCCGCCGGACCTCAAGGCTCCCAGGGACTCCAAGGGCTCCAGGGTATTCAGGGTGTCGCAGGCCCATCCGGCCCAACCGGTGCCACCGGACCCGCCGCCGCCGGTACCGGCTCCGCAAGCCCATCCTTCCTCGCCGGCCGCAACTTCGCCATCCAGGGCGACAGCATCTCCACCTGGGGCGGCGTCTGGCGCTCCTTGGTCGCAAAGCGCACCGGCATGACTGAGGTCGTGCCAAACTACCGCCCCGGACGGCGCTTCGACCAGGCCTTCGAGCAGTACGGCGCCGCCACGCCCGGCTCGCCCCTGCTCACCAACCAGGGCCCCATCGTCATCCCTCTCGGCAGCTACTCCACCGGAACCGTCGGAAACACCCTCGCCCAGGACATCGCCAACGTCGACATCCTCCTCATCGAGCTCGGCACTAACGACCAGAACGTCCCCATCGGCGCTCTCGGCGACGCCGCCAACGCCGGAACCTTCTTCGGAAACATGCGCTGGGTGGTCGAAACCTATCTCACCGCCAAACCCTCCATGCGTATCGTCATGATCACGCCCCAATACAACGGCTTCGGCACCGCCGCCGTCACCCAAACCTATGTGGCCGCTGAAGTCGCCTACGCGCAGAGCATGGGCATTCCCGTCATCAACATGTTTGCCCTCGGCGGCAACAATCCCTTCACCTCCTCCACCCTCACCGCCGACGGAACCCACCCCACCGACTTCGGCTTTACCAACTTCTTCGGCCCCGTCATCGCCCAAAACCTCCAACTCTACTTCTAAATCAGCGGCATAAGCGGGTGTCCCCTTCTTCGCGGCTTCATCGCGAACAAGGGACATCCGCAAGACGTACTTGTCCGACAAGGGATGGAAGCATGGTGTATCGAACCGGCCGCTTTCAGTCCTTGGGACTCATATTCTTCATTGATTAACCCTCAAAGCATCCCCCTTAGGCAACCTTCCCGCAATCGAAAACTATTCTTCTCCCACGCCCCGTCGCCCCTGGAACCTTCTGCCTCGGGGCGCGTATAGTTCCTTGGCGACCGGTTCCGCTGCATGGCAGTGAAACCGGCCCATAGAAAGAGAAGAGGAAATACTATGAATCACCGCATCATTGCAGCAACCATGGCACTCTCCGTGTCTCTGTTCACCGCTCCGGCCCTTATGGCCGCCCCTGTCAGTGGCATCACCGTTCCCGTTCACGCCAAACTCAACAACGGCAAGACCGTCAGCTTCCAGCTTCGCAACGACTCCAAGGAAACAGTCACCGTCAAGGCAGGCGATCAGGAACTCACCATCCAGCCCGGCAAATCGAGCGGCCTCAAAACCGCCGACGGCACCCAGGTCATCGCCGTCACCGCCACCGCCACCCACACGGCTGGTGAGGTCCTCGCCGTAGCCAGCACCACCCTCAGCGGAAACACGCTTGTGATCAAGTAACCGATCATCCGGCAATCCGCTCTCCTCGCGGCCGGGGCGTCTTCCTCTCATGGTTCAGACGCCCCTCCCGCTGCACACTTGCAACACGCCGGTCGCTTTTGAGAGCAGAATTTCGCGTACGCTGCAGAGCAACCTGAGATTATCTCCCTATGGGAGGACTCTGACATGTTGCATCGCGAGTTGAGCGAGCCCGGTTGCTTTGAAAATCACTACCTTAGTTATTGCATCGATGGTCGTCCTATCGCCCTGCTCGGCACTGGACTGACTCTTCCTCGCTGGACGGTTTTCTTCCTCATCGTCTTCTTCGCGCTCATCATAGTTTTCCTCTTACGGCGCCTGCTGGCCTCTGTTTTGACCGTTGAGAGAAACTACTCCGCTCTCCAGATGCGCTTCAGAGAGATGATGTTCTCCTCCTGGAGCTGTGCATTCCTCTTGGCCGTGTGGATTTGGGTCTCCACCTTGGCGGCCGAAGCAAATCCTTGGGGAAGATGGATTCGCGTTGCGATCGTTGTCATCGTATTGCCTCTCATCTTCTTGCTTGAAGGTCTCGGCTTGGCATTGTTGGAGCTACGGGATAAAGAAATAGACGATAGTGAGAAATTCAAAGATCGCGATCAGGCAATCTTCATCACAAAAATCTTCTCCGCAAGCTTCGAGCCATATCTCAGGGCTCGCGAATGGTTTCTTGGCACCCTCGTCATCTTTCTCACCGTAACTGTTGAGTTCGATCCTTACTGGGTGCCCTTCTTCGGTCGGATCAGCGGGCCGCTGGCGCGCATCCTCATGACCGCGATTCTTGTCACGGTCGCCATCGTCTGGATCGCTCAGGCGCCCGGAAAAGAACTCGGCAGAACCAACCCGATTGAATTTCTCACCCTCAGAGTCTTATCTCCCATCCACCATGTTGTGCTCTGGCTAAGACACATCACC
>CAXTRZ010000255.1:2762-4192 GCA_964246715.1 uncultured Acidobacteriaceae bacterium
GATAAAACCTGTATCGATGAACCGTCCGATGTCAGCGCGGAGGGAATACGCTGGTTGCTCAATATCCCCAAGGAGCATCCCCTCGGTCCAGGGGGAAACTTCTTCTTCTCTGAGCTTGTTCGTCGTTATGGATACGTCCACTGTGACGTGACCGAAACCTATGAAATATTCAACGATGGTTCATGCACCTTCAGCCAGACAGAACTCGTCTACATCGACCCGGAGCATGAAGGCTATCGAAGAAAGCTGATCTCACCCGTTCCATTTGAAGTGCAGCCTGAAGTCGTTTACCGGGGTTACATCGTTCCTCGCCTTACGGTAGACCTCGATGCGGACATCCTGACCTGGCTGGAAATCATGAAAACCAAAACGCCTTGCCCAGAGTTCAAAGTCCCAAAAGACCAGGGATGGCTGGATAACAAAAAAACCGCCGTCATCGACATCACTTGGGATGTGTTGGATCATCCCCTCAGGCCAGACGATGCGTTCTTCTTCTTTATCGAGACGAAAGGGAAAATGGCCGCGGGAACCTTCAACGGCCCGCTCAACCCAGGAAAAGATCATTGGAGCAGAAAACTGACGAAGCCATGTCTCAGAGCTAAGACCATCATCTCATTGAGCCCGAGCGCATATCAGGCATACTTCACCAAGCGGGAGTTCAGCGCCAGACAGGATGATCGTGTGCAGCCGCGAGAATCAGCCAGATTCCTGTCCCTGCAAACCATAGGCGTAGAAGATGGACGCACCATTAGCATCGATCTACGCAATGGGCTCCCAGGAATCAGCTATAGGGCTGATTGGCTGGTCAAACTACCCACACAACCATTCTCACAGGAGGAGCTTCCCTTTTCCTGAGAGGTCAGTTCGTTCCGCCACCGCGCATCGCATCTCCTGATTGCTAACGTCAGTCGCAAGTATATCAATTTCCTCTCGCTTCCAAGAGGAAGTTTCCCATATGAATTCACAGCGGCATGGTACTTGCGTCATCCCGTCACAATCGCCGCCTCCGGCCTCGCCGCATACTCCGCCCACGATCCGTCGTACAGGCTCACATCCTTCGCGCCGATCATCTCCAGCCCCAGTGCCAGCACCGCCGCCGTCACTCCGGACCCGCAACTCGTCGTCAACGGCTGCCTCACATCTACCCCCCGCTCCGCGCACCCCCCCCCAATCTCCTCCACCGGCGTCATTCGCCCATCCCGAGTCAGCTCCGTGAACGGCACGCTCTTCGCTCCCGGCATATGCCCGGAGCTCAATCCCGCCCTCGGCTCCGGCGCCGTTCCCGCAAACCTTCCCGCCGATCGCGCATCCACAATCTGCGCTCCCGCCGCAATCATCTCCTGCACCTCCGGAAAGCTCTTCATCGCCGCCCTCGGCTCCGTCGCCTCAAACTTCGCCGGCGCCCTCCGCACCTCGCCCCTCTCCATCGG
>CAXTRZ010000256.1:0-4190 GCA_964246715.1 uncultured Acidobacteriaceae bacterium
GCTTTACGCCCTCCTCAATCACCCAGTCATTCGTCGAGCTCACCGCCCAGACCTCCACGCCATTCGCCTTGAGCGCCGACACCAGCCGCTGCATCTCCGGAAAAATATGACCCTCAATCTTCGCCGCGAAGAACTCCTTCGCCGCCGCCCTCATCTCGTCTACGCGCAGCCCCTGATACACCTGCACCATCTCACCGCAGATCGCCAGTTCGGAGACCTCGCCGCGCTTGTACCCGCGGTACCGTTGATCGAGCCAGTCGATCGCCTCCCGCGAAAGAATGCCTTTGTCCACCGTCCACGCCATAAAAGCAGACCCCGCATCGCCGGACCACAGTGTCCCGTCGCAGTCGAAGACCGCCACGCGCGGCCCAATCTCCATCACGGATGCTTCAAATTCAGAGGTCGAAAGGTGTTTCACAGCTGCAGTCTTCGTCACGTCGCTCGTTTCCTGTCTGGCGTCCCGTCTCTCGGATTTTATCCGACCGCACTTCGATCCTTCCCTGTAGCTCCAACCCGCATCCAAACCCCCAGGAGAAATTACGATGAGCGAAACAATCGACCTGACCGGCCCCGAGGGCATTGCAAAGATTGGTGAACTGATCAAGGGCATCCGCATCTGTATGATGACCACCGCCGCCGGCGACGGATCCTTTGACAGCCGCCCCATGGCCATGCAGGAGGTTCCCTTTGACGGCACCGTCTGGTTTCTGACCGCATCCGAGTCCGGCAAGATCGGCGAGATCAAGAACGACGACCACGTCGCCCTCCTCTTTGCCGACACCTCCAACTCCAAGTACGTCTCGGCCAAGGGCTACGCGACCGTCACCCAGGACAGGGCCAAGATCCACGAGCTTTGGAACTCCATGTTCAAGGCCTGGTTCCCCGAAGGCGAAGACGACCCTCGCATCCGCGTCCTGCAAGTCACCGTCACGGAAGCCCATTATTGGGAGGCGTCCTCCAGCAAGCTTGTGCTCTATGCGAAGTACCTCGCTGCTGCCGTCACCGGAGGCAAGGTGGACGTAGGCAAAGAGGGTCAGGTCTCGCTTCAGTCGTGAGTTATACCCTTTAGCTGTTCGGCAGCCCGCTGATCACCGTCACGCCAGCCGGCGGAGTAAAGGTGAACTCCTTCTCCGCCGCGGATACGTTCTCCTGCATCTCGCTGAAGCGGAACTCTGTCGTTGCCCCGTCCACTTCTTCCAGCGTCATCTGCATAATCGCCCCAGCCGCCGTCACCCGCAGCGCAAGCTGCTTTACCCGCTGCTCCATCCCCTTCGGCACGCCGGTGATCCGTACCTGATCCCCATCCTGCGCCACCACAATCCCGCCCAGCTCCTTTTCCAGCTTGGTATGCCCCAGCAGAAATCGCAACGGCGTCTTCAAATCATCCATCTGCTTGGCCGGAATCCTCTGCGCCTGCGCGTCCCCCGGCGTATAGAACCACGCAAACTTCCCATCGAAGAGGAAGACCTTACCCGCAGGCTGATCGTAGTGCCACGCCATCCGCCCCGGCTTCTTCAGCAGCAACGTCCCGCTCTCGGAGCGATTCATCCCCATCCCGCGGTAGCTCTCGACGTACCGCGCCCGCAGACTTGCCAGGTGATTGTAGTGATCGTCCACGGTATGCAGGACCGCAACGGACTGCGAAGAGAGCGGCGTCTGTGCCTTCCCCGACGCACAAAACCCAACGCTCACCACAAACCAAATGGACCAATGAATGAGAGTAGATCGAACGAAGCCAAGAAGATCATCCGCCCTGGCCCGTCTTCCCGTCTTTTCCCCTTCTTCCGTGAAGTCCGTGGTCAGCTTTTTGCTGGAGCAGGCGACCATCTACTGCAGGGTCTCCGTGCAGTTCGTGCCGCCCTGCCGGTCCACCTTGATGATGTTGTTCTCGTCCATGCAGAACCCGCGGTCGCCGCTGCGACCCACCGAGGTCGGCACCGCCGTGATCTCATAGCCTGTAAACATATCCTGGTTCGCCACCGTCACCTTGGTGCAGTTGGTGATGTTGAAGGTATACCCCTGTTTCTGTCCCGCGGCCAGCGTCGGGTCCAGCACCTGCGCCGCCTGCTGCGTCGGCGGCGTGCCCGGCGAACCGCCCAGCGACGCCAGCGAGCACGAGAAGCCATTCTGCGGGTAGGACGAGTTGTACTGGATCTCAGCCTGCCCAATCGTTCGTACCGACTGGATCGCGCTCGTCTCCGCCGCCGTCTTCCTCAGCTTCAGCAGCTGCGGAATCGCCAGCGTCATCAGGATCAACATGACAGACATCACAATCAGCAGTTCGATCAGCGTGAAGCCTTCTTCACGGCCTTCTTCCAAGCGCTTCAGGGTCTCGATCTTCATAACGCCTCGGTTCCAAATCGTTCAACAAAACTCTATCAGCAAAGCCCTAACAGACCCACGCCGCTTAGCAGACCAGGTCCCCGCGTTCCATCTTCATCGCGCCCAGGTTCCCCAGCAGCGTCAGCGCAATCGCCTCAGACCGGAACAGCTCCCTGGCTAGCTGCTGAATATCCGCGGCCGTTACCTTGTCGATCTCCTGCACAATCTCATCCACGTCAAAGAACCGCCCAAAGTACATCTGCTTCCGCGCCAGGTTGGACATCCGGCTGGACGAGCTCTCCAGCCCCAGCACGATGTTGCTCTTCATCTGGTCGCGTGCCCGCTTCAACTCGGCCTCGCCGACGCTCTCCTGCTTCAGACGCCGCAACTCCGCAAGCGTGAGCGCAAGCGCCTTCTGCGTCTTATCCAGCGACACCCCCGCATAGATCGAAAGTGCGCCGGTGTCCCGAAACGGACTCAGCTCCGAAAAGATGCTGTACGCCAGCCCCTCATCCTCGCGGATCGTCTGAAACAGTCGCGAGCTCATCCCGCCGCCCAGAATGGAGTTCATCAGATACAGCGCAAACCGGTCCGGCGTATCCACCGCCGGCGCCTGCACGCCCAGGCAAAGCTGCACCTGTTCGAGCGACCGCTTCTTCTTCAGCGTAATGTGCGGCGTCACCACCGGCGCCGGCTGCCTCGGACTAGCATCCGCTACGCCCGAGGGCAGGGAACCGAACTTCGCCTCCACCGCCTCCACAAACCGGTCGTGATCCAGATGCCCCGCGGCGGAGAACACCAGATTCGCCGCCGTAAACCGCTGCCGGTGATGCGCAAACACCGTCTCCTGATCGAAGCTTGAGACCGTCTTCACCGTGCCCAGAATTGGCCGTCCCAGCGCATGGTTCTTCCAGAACCTCTGGGTAAACGTCTCATGCACCAGCGCGTCCGGATTATCCTCGTCCATCTTGATCTCTTCCAGGATCACGCCCTGCTCGCGCTCCAGATCCTCCCTGGTAAACCGGGGATGCAGCACCAGATCGCTCAGCACATCCAGCGCTGGCGGCATGTTCTCGTCCAGCACCTTGATGTTGAAGCAGACCGTCTCCTTGCCGGTAAACGCATCCAGGTTCCCGCCAATGGAGTCCACCTCCCGCGCAATCTCCTGCGCCGTCCGGCTCGTCGTCCCCTTGAACACCATGTGCTCGACGAAGTGCGAGATCCCGTTCTCCTCCGCCGCCTCATCCCGCGAGCCCTGCTTCACCCACGCCCCCATGCTCACGCTCCGCATGTGCGGCATGGATTCGGTCAGCACCAGCATCCCGTTCGCCAGCACCGTCTTGCGAATATTGCGCACCGGATGGGCCGTGCGCCCGGTCTCTTCGCTCCCAGACTCGTTCTGGTCCAGCAAAATCTCGTTCGGAAAACCTTCAAGCGTAGCCGTCATGCTGCTCCTTCAACCTCCTATTCTTTCATAGCCGCGCCATCAGTGTGGGTAAGGTGGGCGAGAGCCTGGGTGCCCCACATCTCGCCTCTGAGATGTGGGAGCCGTTGCAGTACCCCCCATTTGTTATCATCGACTAGCGGAGGTGTGAGCCTTGAAGACGTACCGGTTTCTCCTGCGCCGTCCGAAACCAGCACCGACTACAACCGTCTGGCCCACTCGTCGTTTGAACCTCCGGCCGGAACCGTATGTCCCACTTACAGACGACCAGATTCGCAGCATGCGTCGACAGAGAACAAGCCTCCAAGCCGCGATCCTTGAGTCCAATCGCGAGCTTCAAGAACGGCTCGCTGCGATAGAAACCAAGCTTGCACTGTCATCACAGCGAAGCATCTGATTTCACTCTCCTCGTAGAGCCTGGATA
>CAXTRZ010000257.1:0-4152 GCA_964246715.1 uncultured Acidobacteriaceae bacterium
CGCTCATGAAAACCACCACGGAGCGAATATCTATGTGGCTGCCAATCCGCTGCTCTCCGGCAGCCGGAAGCGCACCAAGGACTGTATCGCTTCCATTCGCCATCTTTATATCGACATCGACGTGAACGGCGAGGCCCGGCTCGCTGCGCTCCGTGCCTCAGAGCTTGTGCCGGAGCCGAACGTGATCGTCTCCACATCGGCAGGCAAATACCAGGTGTTGTGGCGCGTGGAGGACTTCGACTTCTACGCGCAAGAGATGACGCTCAAGCTCCTCGCGATGGCCTTCCACGGAGACATCTCCTGCACGGACTGCAACCGGGTTCTTCGCATCCCCGGATTCAAGAATTGCAAGTACGATCCCGCTCAACTCGTCACCGTCGAGTATCTCTCCGATGCGACTTATCAACCCGATGACTTTCACCTCTATATCCTTCGCGAAGCCTGCATGATCCCACCTACACCCCAGCAGCCGATACGCCGCGATATGCAGACCAACTCCGAGCATGATTGGGCTTGGATCTCGCGTGAGCTTGCCCACGGCAAAGATGCCGTGACGCTCACTCTGGAGCTGGCTTCGCGCCGCTCCGATAAGCCCAATCCCACCTACTATGCGCAGCGGACTGTTGACATGGCTTCGGCCCGTCTCTGGCTGATGGAAGGCACATCCATCGCGGACGTAATCGCGATGCTTGAGAGCCGCAGACAGTCTGAGCTTCCCGCAGCACTTTGCTCCGCTCGTGCGCGGGAGATTGCGGCCACGGCGCAACGCATGATTGCTCGCAACAAAGTCGCCTGAATTTATCACCCAAAGGAGAACAGCAATGCCACTACTCGAAGTCATCCAAACCCGTCAGGTCAGCGCCTCTATCCGGCTCACTGACTCAACCGCCACGCAGGTCGATCAGTACGCCGCTTTCATCCACGCATCTGCGGATGATGTGGTGGAACAGGCGCTTGCGTATGTCTTCTCAAAAGATCGCGACTTCCAGGACTTTCTGAAGACACCGCAAGCGAAGCAGGCTTCTTCGACGCTTCGCATTCGCAGAGCGCCAGCCAATGATGCAGCGGGGCCGCCAGCAAAGAAGCCGGTATCCGCTGCGTCATCGCCAGCACAACCAGCAGCAATCGTGGCGGGATCGAAGGCATGATCCCGCTGCTAAAGCAGTGGCAGAGCCACTACGGTGCTGCGCACCGGAAGAAGATTGACACTCCATCCCTCGCAGGGTTGCGCTTGGAACCAAGTTGGTTCCAGCGGGAAACATACAGAAAACAAGCGGCTTGCCGCCGAGGCTAAATTCGGGCGGTTCCATTGGGAACCGCGCCCGAAGCTGGCCTCAGAAGGATCAGCGATGCTTTCACATACTTCTGAAATCGAAGGCCGCCTCCAGCGGCTGAAGGGACGGGAGCCCCGCACGCAGAGCATCGCCACCCGGTTTACCCGAAATGAAGAAAGAGCGTTATTGCGGGTTGCCGCAAGCAGCGGAAAGAACCTCCGCGAATGGGCACGGGAAATTTTGTTGGATGCCGCGAACGGACCGCAACACGGCGATGGTGCGGCATTGTTCGCCGAAGTGCAAGCCCTGCGTCTCCTGCTCATCAACACCCTTGAGCCGTTGCTGCGAGGCGAAAAGATGACACCGGAGCAGTTCAAAGAAATGCTCCGGTACGTGAAAACCAATAAGCGCAAAGCGGCTGCAGACATGCTCGCCAGCTATGCGGAAGGGACAACAGAACAGCCATGACCGACACACAATGGGGCCGCAAAGAAACCATCGTTCGTCCGCCGCACTATCCCGTCTACAGCTTCGGAGCCGTGTTTGTTGCGCTCATGGTGACCGTCGTCTGCGTTTACCTCCACCTCGCTTTTGTCATGACTCCGCTGCAACGCTATTACCTCTCCTGCTATGCCGAAACGGGTTTCCTTGGCACCATGCGCCAGAGCAGCGAGTACCAGCTTGTTACGGTGGCAGACCGCCAGCGCCACACACGGCCTGTCACGGAAGCCGACGTGCAACCTGGCTCCACACCGCAGCTAATCGGCAAGCCGATACCCTTGGCGCTTTCCCCAGCGGCCCATGCCTCCGGCATCGCCTTTCTCTATCGGGGACCGAAGGTTGCCTACATGAACCGGCCTCTTAATGACTACCTTCGCCGCTTCGTTTATGACGGTGCTTCTCTCTTGGGCATCTTCGGCATACCGCTGTGGTCAGGGCTCGCCGTGTTTCTCCTCCAGCTTCCGTTCGCTGTCCGCAAAGATGTTCGACGGCTCAAAGAAATGAAGTATGGACGGCTTCTGAAGGGCCCGATACTCGTCTCCCCGGTAGGCTTCAACAAGGCCGTCAAGGGCGACGGCATCGGATTCAAAACCACTGAGTCCAAGCACCTCATGCGCATCCCCTTACGCGCCGAAGGGCAACACATCGAGATCATGGGCGACACTGGCGCAGGAAAGTCCCGGCTGGTCATGCAGCTCCTCGTACAGATCAAAGAGCGCGGCCATTCTGCCATCGTCTATGATCCCGCCTGCGAGTTCGTGCAGCGGTTCTATAATGCCGACCGTGGCGACATCATTTTGAATCCGCTCGATGCGCGCTGCCCCTATTGGGGACCATCCGAAGAGTTGCGCCGCCGTGCCGAGGCCAGGGCCATTGCTGCATCTTTGTACCAACCGACCACAGATAAAAAGGGAGAGTTTTTCACCGAAACACCGCAGAAGATCTTCGCCCATCTGCTGACCTTCGGACCAACGCCGCAGGAGTTAGTGGAGTGGATGGCGAATCCCGACGAGATCGACCGGCGGGTGCAGAATACCGAGATGGCGATGATGATTGCGAAGGGTGCGCAGCAGCAGCGCAACGGCGTTCTGGCCTCCCTTGGCTTAATCGCGGACAGCTTACGGATGCTCCCACGGAAAGAGAAAGCCGCGAGCCATTGGACGGCTACCGAATGGTCGGAGCATCGCAAGGGATGGATCTTCATAACGTCCAAACCGAGCGAGCGGGAGGCGCTGCGTCCGCTGCACAGTCTATGGATCGACCTGCTTGTACTGCGTCTCCTAAACGAGCCGAAAGAAAGCCAACATCCGGTTTGGTTCGTACTGGATGAGCTGGCAAGTTTGCAGCGTCTGCCCCAACTTCACACTGCGATCACCGAGAACAGAAAGGCGAAGAACCCGCTCATCCTCGGCTTTCAGGGTAAGGCCCAGCTTGAGATGATCTACGGTCATCTGGCCGAGGTGATGCTATCGCAGCCCGCCACCAAGATATTCCTGAAAATCACGGAGCCGAAGGCCGCAGAATGGGTGTCAAACGCTATCGGCAAAATTGAGATCGAGCGCTTGCGGGAGACGCACTCCACCGGCTTACGGGCAGGCAACAATTTCAGCGTGGAGCGCCAGGTCGAGCCGTTGGTACTGGACTCGGAAATCTCCGGACTCCCCGATAGGCACGCTTTCCTGAAGTTAGGAAATCATGTAGCCAGATTCTCATTTGCGTATCACGACATCCCTGCTACCCAGCCCGCGTTTGTGCCGCGTCCGCTGGACGACGATGACCTTACCTTCGATCCAAAGACGCTGACGAAGAAGCTGCCGAAGTCGGCTGACATCACGGCAACCAGCGTTCCCGACGATAGCGAAGATGAGCCGGTCGAGACCGGATTCTCGTTGGGAGATTAACCATGTTGACGATCTCCAAACCGCTCTCCGCATCGCAGGCGCAGACCTACCACGCCAAGGAGTTCACGTCCGCCGAGCAGAATTACTGGAAGCGGGATGACCGAGCTTTGGGCGAGTGGCACGGCAAGCTGGCCGACAAGTTGGGCCTTGCCGGAGGAATTGAAGAAGAACACTTTGCACGGCTCGCGGACGGCCAACACCCTCATACCGGCGAGCAGCTTGTGCGTCATCGCGTCGTCCAGGAGTATGAAGGCGCGGACGGGAAGACAGTCACGCCGGTAGAACATCGTGCCGGTTGGGACGCCACATTCTCCGCGCCCAAGTCAGTTTCACTCACCGCGCTCGTCGGTGGGGATGACCGGGTGAGGGACGCGCACCGGGAAGCGGTGAACGTCGCATTGAGCGAGTTGGAGCGATACACGCAAGCCCGCATCGGCGGCAACCACGCCGCCGAAACCACCGGCGAGTTCATCGCC
>CAXTRZ010000258.1:0-4135 GCA_964246715.1 uncultured Acidobacteriaceae bacterium
GCCCTTGCCTGCAACGCTCTCGACCTCACCATCACCCGCTCGCTCATTCCACCAGTGTAACGGCGGTTCGTTCACTCATCGTTCACGCACGTGACACGACGGCCTGACAGCAGGCGGCTGTAAAAATGCATGCAGGCTCGAACATCCATCTTGCCGGTTGGACCCGTTTACATCGCAGAAGGCACATCGATGACACCCCAATTCAACACAGCTCGTTTAACCTTGGTGGAAAAGCTCCCTGCTAGACTGAAAGTCCCGTCGCGACCAGAACTTAGGAGCCTCCGTTTGCCCGAAGAGATTGCATCCATCTCAAAAACGCCTGTCTCTTACGCCGACGCAGGCGTCGACATCAGCGCAGGAGACCGCGCCAAGCAGCGTATCAAGATGCTTGCCCGCAAAACCTTCAACAAGCATGTCCTCTCGGAGATTGGCGGCTTCGGCGGCCTCTTTGCCCTTGATCTCGCCCGCTTTCCTGATCCTGTGCTCGTCTCCAGCGCCGATGGCGTCGGCACCAAACTCAAGGTCGCCTTCGAGCTCGGCATCCACCACACCGTCGGCGCGGACCTCGTCAACCATTGCGTCAACGACATCGCCGTCCAGGGCGCCACGCCGCTCTTCTTTCTCGACTATCTCGCCACCGGCCGCCTCGAAAATGACGTCGTCGAGACCGTCGTCCGCGGGCTCTCCGAGGCCTGCCGGGCCAATGGCTGCGCCCTCATCGGTGGCGAGACCGCCCAGATGCCCGGCTTCTACGCCGACGGCGAGTACGACCTCGCCGGCACCATCATCGGCTGCGTCAACCGCCCGGAGATCATCACCGGCTCGACCATCGAGCCCGGCGACGTCCTGCTCGGCATCCCCTCCAACGGCCTCCATACCAACGGCTACTCGCTCGCCCGCAAGCTCCTCTTCGAGGTCGCCAAATACGGTCCCGAGCAGTACATCAATGAGCTCAAAGACAAGACCGGCGCCTCCCTCATGCGCACCCACCGCAGCTACCTCGCCATCATCAAGAAGCTCACCGCCGGCAACGCCCAGCCCGACACCACACCGCTCGTCCGCGGCTTCGCCCACATCACCGGCGGCGGCATTACGGAGAATCTTCCACGCATCCTGCCCAAGGGCCTGGACGCCGTCATCGACCTCGCAAGCTGGGAGTGCCCACCGCTCTTCGCGCATCTGCAGCAGCTCGGTAACGTGGACCGCGAGGAGATGTTCCGCACCTTCAACATGGGCATCGGCCTCATCGCCGTCATCCCCGCCGAGCAGGTCAAAAAGGCAAAGGCGATCCTCAACCGCGCCAACGAGCGTCATCAAATCATCGGCCGCATAGTCACCAGAGGAACTCGCAAGGTCCTCTATAACTAGCGCCGGCTCACAACAGCAAAACCGCGAGACCTTTACACCGCGAAGCGGTCGAGCACCGTGCGAAGCACCGCCCGCCCGGCGCAAGGGCGCACTCGCCTTTGTCTCTCATCATGCATTCAAACCTCGAAGCCACCCTCTTCGCCCTTGAGCGATCGCTCCACGACCCGGCCACCCGCGCCAACCCCGCGTCCGCCGGCAACCTTCTCTCCGCCGACTTCCGCGAGTTCGGCTCATCCGGCCGTATCTGGTCTCGCGACGCCACCCTGCACTCCCTCGCCACTGAGCCGCCGGCCTATATCACTGCC
Organism: uncultured Acidobacteriaceae bacterium; assembly: GCA_964246715.1. GTDB lineage: Bacteria > Acidobacteriota > Terriglobia > Terriglobales > Acidobacteriaceae > Edaphobacter. The sequence goes on from CAXTRZ010000258.1 coordinate 1,674, forward strand.
CGCGACTTTACCTGCCAACCCTTGTCCCCAACCCTGGCCCTCCTCACCTATGTCTCCCACAATGGTGTCCGAGACGCCCTCCGCAGTTCCCTCTGGCGCCTGGAAGACGGCCAATGGCGAATCCTCTTCCACCAGGGCACCCCCATCCCCTGATCCAATAAGTCGTTGCCGCAATCCCCCAATATCTGTCACAGTGAAGTCATGGACAAGGATCGCATCCTCGCCATCCTCCGTGAGCACGAGCCCGAACTTAAGGCTGCCGGCCTCCTCCACCTGTGTCTCTTCGGATCCTTCGCCCGGGGTGAAAACACCCCCACCTCGGACGTCGATCTCCTCTTCGACTACGACGAATCGGACAGTTGGAATCTCCTCGGGGCTTATGGTTTTCAGGAAGATGTCACTAAGATCCTAGGAATTGAGGCCCACCTTAGCTCGGCAGCGCATATGCGGCCCGAGATTCGGGAGCATGCCCTGCGGGAGGCGGTCCTTGTCTTCTAGAGATCCCCGAGAGCACTTTCAAGATATCGTTCACGCGATTGAGCTTATCCAAAAGTTCATTAGAGGTATGGACTTTGAAGCCTACCAAGCTGATCTAAGGACCAGGCTCGCAGTCGAAAGGTCGATGGGTATCCTTAGTGAAGCTGCCGTCCGTCTCGGATCGGATGCCGATTTCCTTTGTGCAGGACCAGACTGGCGCAACATCCGTGGCATCGGTAATGTTCTACGCCACGAGTACGACAGCGTCATAGACCGAGTATTGTGGGACGCCATTCAAACAAAGCTCCCAGCGTTGAAAGAAGCAGTGACTCGTTCTTTGCAGGCTCTCTCAGAGGACTCGCCGGGTTCATCCTCATGAACCGCCTCGGTATCCTCCTCTCCGGCCGCGGATCCAACTTCCTCGCCATCCACGCCGCCATCCAGGAAGGTCCAGCCGGCCGCCTCCCTAACACTGAAATCGCCGTCGTTCTCTCCAACAAGGCCAACGCTCCCGGCCTGCTCGCCGCCCGCTCCCTCGGCCTCGAAGCCCACCACATCCCCGTCGCCGGCCGCACTCCCGAAGCCCGCGACGAAGAATTTGTCTCAAAGCTGTTGCACCACGGTGCAGATCTAGTCTGCCTTGCCGGCTACATGCGCATCGTGACCCCGGCCTTCATCGCTGCCTTTCCCAACCGCATCCTCAACGTCCACCCCAGCCTGCTCCCCAGCTTTCCCGGCCTCGACGCCCAGGCCCAGGCGCTCGCCTTCGGAGCCAAGGTCGCCGGCTGCACCGTCCACTTCGTCGACGAGCATGTCGACCACGGCGTTATCATCCTGCAGCGCGCCGTCCCCATCCTCGACGATGACACTGCCGGCACCCTCTCCGCCCGCATCCTCATCGAGGAGCACAAAGCCTACCCCGAAGCCATCGCGCAGGTCCTCAGCGGCGCGTACAACGTCCAGGGCCGCCGCTATATCAAGACGGCCTAATACCGCATCGACGTATCCGGAAACACGTAGATCATCACCCCCAGCGCGAACAGCAGCAGCACATACCGCACCAGCGTCCGCGTACTCGGCTGCTCCTGCACATCGCCCTTATAGATCCGCCACCCCATTCCAAGCGCCAGCAGCACCAGAATCCCCTCATGCGAGAGCGCGAAGAACAATGCCGCCGTCGCCAGCACCAGCCATCGTTGCGTCCGGTCCAGCGCATACGTCGCCTGCGCCCCGTCCAGCCCCAGCACCGGAATCAGGTTCAACAGGTTCAGCCACGCCGTTACATGCGCCAGCGCACTGAATAATCCCGCCGTATCGCCCGTTGTGAATCGCGATACGGCCCCGCACACCACGGCCACCGCCAGCCCGAAGAACGGCCCCGCCAGCGCAATCCCTGACAGATCCTCCAGGTTCACCCCCTGCGAAAACCACCGCACATACGCGCCCATCCCTGGGATAAACACCGGCAGATCCACCTTCAGCCCACGCCTACGCGCCGCGATGTAGTGCCCCATCTCGTGAATCAAAATCCCGGTCGTAAACCCCAGACCGAACTTCCATCCAAACAGCAGCCAGTACACCCCGAAGAATCCCACAAAGCTCAGCAGGAACTTCGCCTTCATCAGTACGAAGAACAGCGTCTTCAGCTTGGCCAGAAAGAACAGCACCGGCGCCAGCGGTCCCAGCCGCTTGGTCCACTTCGCCTTCGTCTCCTCCGCCCCGCGCAGCCTTGCGTCAATCAGCTCGATCCTCTGCTCCACCGCCGCCGCCTGCTTGGTCCCCGCCGGCAGCCACTCGAGCCCCTGCCGCCAGATCTCCCGCGCCTGCGGCCAGTGCGACGCACCCTCCTCTGCCAGCGCCGACGACGCAATCCGCTTCATATGCCCGGCATACACAATCGCCTGACACTCCGGGCACGCCAGCGTACCCGGCGGCAGCCAGTGGCTGCACTCCGGGCAGTTATAAATCGCCTCCGGCGCCTCAAG
>CAXTRZ010000259.1:0-1344 GCA_964246715.1 uncultured Acidobacteriaceae bacterium
TCTGCTTGCCATTCCATTTGGTCCAACTCGGGGTGTTCACGCGCTCCTGCTGAGCAAGCTCCAACTCAACCACCGACGGATTAGCGGGTCCCGATGTGCGGAGGCCCTCAGGCGTGGAAAAAGGCGGAGTCTTTTCCGGCGACTTCTCAACCGAAGCAGTGTTTGTCCCAATCAGGAAACTGCGGGAAGTCCGGTACTCGAGCAGAAAATCCACGGGTTGGCCTGTGCTCGCGGCATTGCCATCGCTGATCAGCTCCAACGTAACGTGCGCCCCTGACTTGGTGGCTACGAGCAGGTTCGATTGAGCAGGTTCCTTAGTCACCGGCTTGACGTAGACATATTCCGGTTCGCCCTCGTTGTGTTCGGCCTTGAAGGTCCCCGGACTGCCAAGGATCACAGAAGTGACTTCTTCCGGCATGCGGATGCTCGATTCGAACTCGGGCCGCAGGTGAAGAATAGTAACCTCGTTGGGACTAATGACCACAGTCGCGACGCGCGCGCTAATCTGACCTTGCATGACGTGTGACAGTGGCGAGAACAAAACTGCTAGGGGGATCAGCCAGCGAAGCTTCATAATCCTTATCTCCTTGTCGGCCTGAAGGCCGGATATTTGTGCAGCATGTACCGCCGTCGAATTGCCTCTACGTAGGCAACAACCTGCGGATTGCGATAGGCCAACAGCCGCCGGCCGACCCAACGATCACCCGCGTAATAGGCTGCGGCAACAAGCCGCAGATCACCATGGAACTCCCACATTAAGGTGGTCACATAGCGAGTCCCGGCCGCGATATTCTGCTCCACATCGAACGGCTGCATCGCTCCGAAGCGCCGAGCGGTTGCTGGCATGAGCTGCATCAACCCCATCGCGCCCTTGTCGGAGAGTGCGTGCGGATTCCAGCCCGACTCCACGTCGATGAAGGCTGCGATCAGTTCCGGTGGAACCCGGTAAACGGCCGCGTAATGCTCGACGCACTGCTCCGCTGGGAGCGCTTCGGCATGGGCCGCGAACGATGTCATTAGGAGCACGACAAAGATCAACCTCATTGCCGCTCCTCCTTTTGGGCTGCCATTCGCGCAGCGAGCCGCGCTCCGTCATCGAGCAGGCTCTTGAAACCTTCGCGAAGAAGGAGATGGCGGCGGTCCTTCTCGGTCTTGGCGAGGAACGGAAGGAGGATATCCCGATGCTCTTCGGTCACATGATCGGTCCCAAGAATCTGGAGAGCGTTAGCGAAGTCGATCATCTCCGACACGGAAGGCGGCTTCTCCAGAGAGTAGTTGCGGAACGAAAGAGCGATGCCAGCCATCTCGTGGTGAAAGGCGACATCCGCGTCCGGAGTGCGGCTC
>CAXTRZ010000259.1:1413-4127 GCA_964246715.1 uncultured Acidobacteriaceae bacterium
GTGTGGGGTGCTCCACCCGGACGTAAAGGCTGCGCCTGCGAATCGGGTCTCCTAGGCGGCGTTCTTCGTTGCTGGTGAGCACAACGAATGGCACGCTCTTGGCGGCAACGGTCCCAAACTCAGGAATGGAGAGCTGCCAGGCAGAGAGAATCTCGAGAAGCATGGCCTCGAAACCGTCATCCACCTTGTCCAATTTGTCGATGAGGAGAACGCAAGGCCGCTCGCATTCTAGAGCGCGCATCAACGGGCCGGGCCGGAAGAAATCCCGTCCCTTCAAGTTGGCCTGCAGGAGCTGCCAGCTCTCATGTTGGCCTTTCGAAAACTCCATGTAGAGCCGCTGCAGACCCTCGTCAAAGCGTCCGATCGCCTTGTCTTCGCTGACACCGCGGTAACACTGTAGCCGCTCGACGTGGGTGCCGGCTGCCGCGGCCACTGAGATGGCCAACTGTGTCTTGCCGGATCCGGCGGGTCCCTCAAGGAGCAGGGGCTTGTTGAGCTTGGCCGCGAGAAACACAACCTGCGTCATCACTGGATCGATGAAGTAGCCGGTCGCCGCCAACTTTTCGGAGAGATCTGCGAGAGAGTCAAACATCGCGCGCCTCCGTGTTGGCTGTGCTGCCCGCAGGGACGTCCGAGAGTTGTATGCGGCGAGGGCAACCGGCCTCTTCCGCAAAGCGAAAAGCCCGGCTCCACAAATCAGCCAAAGTTGTCATCTAGACCGCGACAAACAGAAGAAGCAGCAGCCGGGCCAAGAGATAGTCCGCGTAGGCTCGCCAGACGGCGACCCCATAGCGTGAAGCCACGAAGAGATCCAAAGCGGTCAGTGCCGCCGCGATGAGCAGGTAATTCCGTTTCCGATCCATGCACCCTCCCTCGAACACGGAGTCAGCATGCGGCGGACCTGGAACTCGGTCAAATCTGAACCCGGCCGGCATGTTGTGCGAGGCGGAAATCGTTCCTGTGAGTAGGAGTGGCCGGAGATTTGACCGAGTTCTGCACCTCTCCTAGATATATCCACACGGGACCACTTCTCTGGTGCCAAGGCTGATGGAACTATTTGAGGTCGGATCAGGTCCGCTCTTCTCGGAATATCGGCGATTGAATTGGCAGTGGATTATCCCAACGTGGAAAATGCCGCAACTGCAACGAGGAGAAAAGCTTATGCCTGGGCTACAACGAGAGGTCAGCAGAACACATGAAAAGTTGGAGGGGATAGTGTCAAATGGATCTATTGGAAGGCGGCTCCTGAACGTCGGGGAGGCTGCCCAGTACCTGGGCGTCAGTGTGGACACACTCCACAAATGGGTCCAGCTACGGGCGATTCCTCACGTCAAGGCCGGTCGTGCGTTGCGTTTCGATCTAGTGGCTCTGAACCGCTATATCGACGAACACACAATCGGAACCATTGACTAAGGGAGACGTCAGATGTCAGTCACAAAGATAGAAGAGGGCCTCTATAAGGTCCGCTGGAGAGAGGGAGGTCGGGCCAGGAGCGTACTTGTCCATGGGTCGGCGTCGCTTGCAGACAAAGTCGAACGCAAGAAGCTTTCAATTCGAGATGAGAACCGGCATCTCGATGTAAAAAAGCAGATCAATTACCGGATGGACGACCTGATTGATCGTTATTGGGATCAGTACGGGGTCAAAAAGAAGTCGGCTGATCGAGAAAAGAGTATTGTCGAGGGCATTCGTTCCGCGTTGGGCCGAATGTTCGTGCGCGAGGTGGATGGGATGGCTCTGCAGGAGTGGTACGACAACCTGACGGATGTTCGTGAGTTGGCCGTAAACACTGCGGAGCGTCATTTTCACGTCATGCACCACATGATGAGAAAGGCCTGCACCATCTGGGCGACAGTGACCGGTCTTGATCGGAATCCTGCCGATCAGGTGGAAGTGGAGCACATCGATGATGCGAGGAAGCGCTACCTCTCTGAGGCGGAGCTTCTTCGACTAAAGGTGGCTCTCGACGAGCGGTTGTACCGGAAAGGCACCAAGGACATCAACCGGACGAACCTTCGTCTGCGTTTGTTGGTCCTGATTGCCGTGGCAACCGGTATGCGGCGTGGAGAGATCTTTCGCCTTGAGTGGGCAGACATTCTCTACAGCGAGGGATTGATCGTGGTGCGGGCGAGGCTCAAGAAAGGAAAGATACGCCTTGTGCCGATGCCACCTGAACTCGCGGAAGAGATTCGACGGTACCCAGCTGTCATTGGGGAGGACCGCATCTTGCCTCCCGAGCCAGGCGCAACCAGTGGTCGTCAGCGTGCGGACAAGAGTTTCCATGAATTGCTCGAGCGAGCAAAGATTCGAGACTTTCGGTTCCACGACCTGCGCCACACGTTTGCTTCCTGGTACATGATGTCGGGTGGTGATCTGTACGAACTTTCGAAGCTGCTCGGTCACTCCAACATTAAGATGACGGAGCGTTACGCTGACCTCGCAAGAGCGCACATCGTGAAGACAGGAAACGTCTCACGGGAGCTCTGGAACAAGATGGAACCGCAATCAGAAAGGGGAGAGATCGACGCTCCGCAAAAGAAGATAGGACACCGAGCTTGACCGCGTGGTACGGAGAGGTCCCAAGTCGTATCGAGGATGTGTCCTATATGTGTCTTGAAATAAATTGAGCTAAATCTGGTTGCTGCTAAGTTCTTTAGAATGTGGTGGCCAGAGACGGGATCGAACCGCCGACGCCGGCCTTTTCAGGGCCGCGC
>CAXTRZ010000260.1:0-4126 GCA_964246715.1 uncultured Acidobacteriaceae bacterium
AGCCCGCCGCCCCCTCCAATGAAACCAGCTGTGCGCTTGCCGCGGCCCTTCTCCGTCCTTTCATACTCGCTGGACTCCACGTGGTTCTCGCCGATCGCTGTCAACTCGATCCCTAGCGCGCCTGATCCTTTAAACCGGCCTTTACCCTTGGACGCCACGACCTCACCAGAAACCGGAGTTCCTGCCTTGTAGACCGTCTCGCCGTGATACACCAGCGGCCGATCCAACACGCCGCTAAACCGGTCCCCAACCTCGTTCCGGCTGGCGGCGAGCCCGCCGTTCAACCGCACGGTCACGGCCGTTCCTGCCGGAACCGTCAGCCGCACAGGAGCAGGCGGCGGCGGAGGCGCAGAGGTCATCGCTTGTTGCCCTGGAGCTGGCTGCATGGACGCAGGGCTGGAGGCTGAGGCGGCAGCTGCCTGAGAGCCGCTCGGGGCCGTCGTAGGAGCGGCTACGGGCGTCGCGGAACCCGGGGGCGTCACCCCTGCCGGATACGTCACTGATCCATCAGGATTAGTGATGGAGCCGTCAGAATTTCGCACGCCAACCTGCGTCTGAGGAGCGGGAGCGGACTTGCATCCTGCCTCCATCATCATCGCCCCGCTCAAAAGGACTGCGGCCATCCTGGCCACCATACTTGTTCTCATCGTTCTCTCCCTGTCGTGCCTTCTCTGGTTAGGACGCGAAAAGGTTGCTGCCAGAGGTCTGGCCCTGCCGAAAGGGTAGGACAGCTATCTAAAGGAGCCCCAGCCCCGGCGCTCCAAGCTCCAGAAGAGTAGACCAAGGCAGGTGAGGCTGCCGGTCATCATGCCAAGTCCAAGTGCTGTGCGGCTGAAGAGAACGTTACCGACACCGAAAAGCATGAGGTAAATCAACGAGAAGCCGAGCACCCAGTGCAGAAAGCTGTAGCGGAGATTCGGGTGAGCGATCTCTGTGGCAGTTGCAAAGCGTTTCCACCCGAGCGGTGCGGGCCTGACCAGATCGTAGAAGTGGCACAGGGTCGCTTCGCTTTCGGGCTTAGTAAAGAGCGTGACCAGCAGCCAGAGACCGGTGGTGAGGGCAGTGGTAATGAGCATGAGCCATGCGAAGGCGTGCGGATCGTCCGCGTTGAGCGGAGCGATGGTAAGTTGTGAGTCCATGCGGTGGAGCGCGCGTACGACTGAGAGGCCGAGGCTGCTTTCCAGTGTGAGTGAGATGGCGGCAGCGGCGGTCATAGCCGTGATCTCGCTCCATGCATTGATGCGCCACCAGTACCAGCGCAGCATAAAGACAAGGCCAGCACCTGCTCCAAGCGCAAGCAGGAACTTCCAAGCCGCGGCGATGGAGGCCCCATGGGTCGGCATGTACGCTGTGGCTCCGGCGCTGAGGAGGGCGACGAAGATCGTCGCAAGACGGGAGGCGTTAACATAATGGTGCTCGCTGGCGTCCTTGACGAAGAAGCGCTTGTACAGGTCATTAATAAGATAGGATGCTCCGAGATTGAGGTGCGTACCGATGGTGGACATGTACGCTGCGGCAAAGCCGGCCAGCATAAGGCCGCGCAGGCTGGGTGGGAGGTAGTGGATCATCACCCAGACGTAAGCGCCTTCGTAACCACCCTGCGTGACACTGGGATTGGGCAGCAGGACTAGAGCGACTAGGGCGGTAGCGATCCAGGGCCACGGACGCAGGGAGTAATGCGCGATGTTGAACCAGAGCGTTGCGCCTACACCGTGTGCCTCGTCTTTGGCGGAGAAGATGCGCTGAGCGATGTATCCGCCGCCGCCCGGCTCCGCGCCAGGGTACCAGCTCGCCCACCAGTTGAGACTCATCAGGACGAGAAAGCTGAGGAAGAAGCCGGAGCCGGCGCTGGGAACGAAAGAGAGAGTATCCGTATGACGAACGAGGTCTGAGGCGCGGACCTGCGTGGCAAGGGAAGACATGCCGCCAACGGCGTGGACGGCGAAGACGGCAAGCAGGACCACCATGCTCATCTTCAAGACGAACTGGACGAGGTCGGTCCAGAGAACGGCCCAGAGCCCGGAGACGGCGTTGTACGCAAGGGTAAGGGCGAGGCATGTGAAGACAGCTTCAAGCTGTGAGCGCGTGGTAGTCAGACCGAGGGTGAGGGCGAGCACCTTGCACATGGCGAGGTTCACCCAGCCCATGATGATGGTGTTGACAGGGAGGGCGAGGTAGACGGCGCGGAAGCCGCGTAGGAAGGTAGCGGCTGGGCCGGAGTAGCGAAGCTCGGCGAATTCCATGTCCGTGAGCACGCGGGCGCGGCGCCAGAGCGGCGCGAAGAAGAAGACGGTGAGCATTCCACTGAGGCAGAAGGACCACCAGAGCCAGTTGCCGGCGATGCCCTGGTTGTAGATGAGGCCGGTGACGACGAGAGGAGTGTCGGCGCCAAAGGTCGTGGCGACCATGGAGGTGCCGGCGAGCCACCAGGGGACATTCCGGCCGGAGAGAAAGAACTCGCCTACGTTGCCGGAGGCGCGCTTCATGTAGTAGAAGCCGATGCCGAGGTTCAGCGCGAAGTAGATCGCAATGACGGTCCAATCGAGCGTAGTCAGCTGCATGGTCGTCCAGGGTACCTTTCGGGGTGAAGGATTCACTCATCGTATCCCACGGCGGCGAAGGTGAAGATGCGGGTTAGAATTCGTGCAACTCTGGGTGACGAGCGGAGTTAAAGCTGAACGAGCTGCCTGACTCCGGGCTGGGTGCTGGCGGAAACTGAATATGAGAGGAGACTCATGAAGCATCTCTTTGCTGTTCCTGTTTCCGCTGCGGTTCTTACAGCAGGTTTGAGCCTGTCGGCTGTAACGATCGTCCGTACTACGTAGCCCCGCCACCACCACCGCCGGTAGCGTATATTCCCGCACGTACCCGACCATACAGAGCTGGCATCACGGAATGGGTTCAGAATGGCTTTGATGAAGGAAGTCCGGCGTCTGCCTATGGAGCACCGTATGCGTCCCTGCGCACCGCCGCGTACCGGGATGCGCCGGTTACGATCTCAACCTTGGGCCCGCGGAGGTGTGTGAAGATGTTTCGGAGTGCGGATCTGAGTGGGTATGACAAGGGGTACTACCATCGCTAAGCTGCGCGTGCGCAGGCGGGATTAGCTGAAGAGGAACTCCCGGCTGCGAAGGTCGCGGACGGTGTCACGGAGCTTGGCGGCTTTCTCAAACTCAAACTTCTTGGCGGCTTCGCGCATGTCGGATTCGAGGCGGCCGATGTGGACGTCGAGTTCGGCCTGAGAGGCGAACTCGGGGGTGCCATCCGCCTCTGCGGTGAGATCGACATAGTCTGCCTGAAGGACGACCGCGAGGGAGTCATCGATGGAGCGGATGACGGTGCGAGGGGTGATGCCATACTCCTCGTTATAGGCCTCCTGCTTGGTGCGGCGGCGGTCGGTCTCGTCGATGGCGCGCTGCATGGATTCGGTCATCTTGTCGGCGTAGAGGATGGCGCGGCCTTCAAGGTGGCGGGCGGCGCGACCGATGGTCTGGATGAGGGAGCCCTGGGAGCGGAGGAAGCCTTCCTTATCGGCGTCAAGGATGGCCACAAGGGAGACTTCAGGAAGGTCTAGGCCTTCGCGGAGGAGGTTGATGCCGATGAGAACGTCGTACTCGCCTTTGCGGAGGGCGCGAAGGAGGCGGATGCGCTCCAAGGTTTCGATCTCCGAGTGCATGTAACGGCAGCGGACGCCGACCTCGGTGTAATAGTTGGCGAGGTCCTCCGACATGCGCTTGGTGAGGGTGGTGACGAGGACGCGCTGGTCGTTGGCGGAGCGGATGCGGATCTCGGCGAGAAGGTCGTCGATTTGTCCTTTGACGGGGCGGATTTCGATCTGGGGGTCGACAAGACCGGTGGGGCGGATGATCTGTTCGACGACGACGCCGGCTGCCTTGGTGAGCTCATATGGGCCGGGAGTGGCGGAGACGTAGACGATCTGACCGGTGCGGCCTTCAAACTCGTCGAACTTGAGCGGGCGGTTGTCCATGGCGGAGGGCAGGCGGAAGCCGTAGTCGACGAGGTTCTGCTTGCGCGAGCGATCGCCGTGCCACATGCCGTGAAGTTGGGGGACGGTGACGTGGGACTCGTCGATGAAGAGGAGGAAATCTTTTGGGAAGTAGTCGAG
>CAXTRZ010000261.1:0-4117 GCA_964246715.1 uncultured Acidobacteriaceae bacterium
CCACCAACCCATCCACCTGCGCCCTTACCGTCGCCAAATTGATCATCACCGCGTCGTCCGGATGATACGTCACCACCACCGCGCAAACCCGCTCCCTAAACTTCATGCTCCACCTGCATCACCATCACGCCTTCTACGATACGCGCCAACAAACTCCTTCCGGCTTCCGTCTAACCTCAGCCGCACGATATACTTCCGGGAAGTAGGGAGCAGTAATCGCCAATGTCAATCGAGACGCTCTCTCCAGAAGCGCACAGCCCCAACCTCGTACCGGAAGCCGTACCTCCGCCCTCAAGCCCTTCCATCGCTGCGCGCTTTCTCCGCAACTCCGCCGCCAACATCATTCGCACCGGCCTGGTCGCTGTCATCTCCATTCTCCTCCCCATGTATCTCACCCACCGTCTGCCTTCAAAGGTCTATGGCGCCTGGGTCCTCATCCTTCAGCTCAGCGCATACGTCGCTTACCTCAACCTTGGCGTTCAGACCGCCGTCTCCAAGTACATCGCCGAGTATGAAGCCCGGCAAGACCTCGCCGGCTGCGGCAAGTGCGCCAGCTCCGGACTACGCATCCTGCTCGTCGCCGGCTCACTCGGCCTCGTCCTCACCGCCCTAACCTCCGCCTTTGTTCCTCGCATCTTTCAGGATCTCCCATACGAGCTTCTCCACGACGTCCAGATCAGCATCCTGCTCGTCGGCTTCTCCCTCTCCGTCGGCCTCGCTTCTTCCGTCTTCTCCGCCGTCTTCCTTGGCCTCCAGCGCTATGAAATTCCCATGCTCATCAGCGTCGGCAACCGCCTTCTGTATGCCCTTGCCGTCTGCGCCGCCGTCGCACTGCATCGCGGCCTCGTTCTTATGGCGCTCATCACCGCGTTCATCAATCTCCTCACCTCCGCCGTTGAGGTCGGTGCCTGGAAAAGCCTCGCCTCAAGCATCCACGTCCGCCTTATCTCCACCGATCGCAGCATGACGCGCCAGATGCTCGCCTACTGCTTCACTCTCACCATCTGGTCCGCATCCATGCTCTTCATCAGCGGTCTGGACCTTACCATCGTCGGCCATTACGCCTTCAATCAGGTCGCTTTCTACTACTTCTCCAAGGCCCCCTAGATCATGATCTTGTTTTTCGTCGGCGCTCTCCTGGGCCCCCTGCTCCCCGTCACCTCCGCTCTCAACACAAGCTCCAGCCCCGCCCACATGAGCCAGTTCCTCCTCCGCAGCACCCGGTACTCCACAGTTGTCCTCCTCGCTGTTGGTCTGCCCGTCCTCATCGCCGGCTTTCACCTCCTCACCCTTTGGGTGGGCCGCGACTACGCCCTCAACAGCATCCTCTTCCTGCAAGTGCTCGTCATCGCCAACATCATCCGAAACCTCGGGGCCCCATACTCCACCATGGTCGTCGCCATTTCGCGCCAGCGCTTCGGCACCGTCTCCGCTGTCACTGAAGCCCTCGTCAATCTAACCTGTAGCATCCTCCTTGCCCGCCATTACGGTGCCATCGGCGTCGCTGCCGGAACCCTCATCGGCTCCTTCGCAGGCCTCGCCCTCCACTTTGGAGTGACAATGCATTACACCCGCGATGCCTTCACCCTTACCCGCCGAACCCTCTTCGTCCAGGGCATCCTCCGCCCCTTCATCATGGCCGTTCCAACACTCCTGCTCGCCACCCGCTGGTGGAATTCTTCGCTCCCCCTTGTCAGCGCAAAGACTTGGCTTCTCTGGTCCTCCTCTACCTGCCTGCTCGCGTGGTTCGTCAGCCTCAACGCGCCGGACCGTTCCATGGTCCTGCGCCTGACCCACTTCCGAGCCTAGCCGTTACTCTTCAGACTGCAGCACCGCCGTGATCCCACTCCCCGAGTGCCGCCGTCCGCGCTCCCGCCTCAACGCCCACTCATAGGCCTTCAGCATCAGCCGCTCCGTAAACCGGTTTGCCCCGAACCACCGCTTCACCCACTCTACCCACGTATCCTTCGCCATCAGCTCACTGAGCCGGTCGTGCGTCTTCAATTCAAGCGTCCTAAGCCCGTATCTCTCCCCCAGCGCCATCAGCGCATCCGGAGGATGAAAGTACAAGTGCCGGGGAGCGTCCAGGTGCCTCCATCGCTCCTTAAGCACCATAAACTCGAAACTCTCGATATTCGGTAGCGCCACCAGCAAGATGCCCCCCGGAGCCAGCCGCTCCACCGCCCTTTCCACCACCGTCCAGGGATCCCGCAGGTGCTCAATCGAGTGCCACAGCGCGATCACTTCAAATCGCTCGCTCATCCCGGCCATCGTCGCTGCCGGGTCGATCGACTGCACCGCATTCACCCCCACCACCTCGCGCAGAAACCGAACGCACTCCTCATCCATCTCAATCGCCGAAACCTCAAACCCTGCGTCCTTCGCATTCAGGCAAAACACTCCGCGCCAGGGACCAATCTCCAGCAGCTTTCCCCCACGTTTATGCCGCAGGATGGGCTCCAACCGATACACCTCATCCTTCGCAATCGCCCGTAGCTCGTCGAGCGTACTCGGAATCGACGCATACCCCCCGGCATAAAATGGCCGCAGATCCTCCGGAATCCCGCTCAGGAACACCAACCCGCACCCAACGCAGCGCAGATAGTCAAACGTCTGCTCCGTCGTCCGTCGGTTGTAATCCTTGGACGATACCAGATGGGCCGCTTGCTCCCCGCAATAGGGACAGCGCCCTTCCATTCCGGTACTGGAACTCATCGCCTCCCGCCCCCGTCACTCTGCGGGAACCTGCTCATCTTAATCATCGTCATCCCATCTATTATCCTGACTTTCAGCGTACTCATGCGCGTCAGCGCGTCAGCAATCTCGCCAGGAGCACTTTCATCGTGCTCTGCTCCCATCAAAGGAACTCAGTGTCCCGCATTCAAGCCATCATCGTCCTGTACAAGATGCATCCGCAGGATAGTCCCAGTCTGTCAGCGCTCCAGTTCGCCTGCACCACCTTACCCATTTCCGCTTCCAGCCTCAGCATCCTTGTCGCAGACAACTCCCCCGCTTCCCAGCCACTCCCGCCAGCCTTTACCGGCACATACCTTCACGACGGCCAGAATCCTGGCTTGGCTCGACGCTACAACCAAGCTCTCATGGAGGCTATCCGCACCGGCGCCACATGGCTCCTGCTTCTTGACCAGGACACCCAGCTCAACATTGCCTACGTCCAGGAGCTCCTCTCATTGGCAGAATCCCTAAAGAGCCGGTCCGAGATCGCAATCGTTGTACCTAAGCTCATCATGAATGGCCGCATTATGTCACCCCATACCCCGCGTTACCGCAAGGAAGACGTCTCCATCAACGACGCCGTGTATGGCCTCATTCAGGAACCCCTCCGCGCCTTCAATTCCGGCACTTTGGTTCGGGTCTCCGCTCTCCAGGCCATTGGCGGCTTCCCGGAGGCTTACTGGCTCGACTACCTCGACCATGCCACCTTCCACCAGATCCAGCAACGTGGTGGCAAATTTTTTGTTATGAATTCCATACTCGAGCATGAACTTTCAAACGGCATTGCCGACCGTCCCCAGGATGGGGTTCGCCTCAAGAACTGCATCGCCGCTGAAGCTCGCTTCTACTCCGAGTATGGCTCCGTCTCCGAGTACCTCGAAAACCGCCTTGACCTCATCCGCCAAGTCATCGGCCACGGCAGACGCGGACGATTCAACCAGGCTAAAATCCGCCTTAAGGTCCTGCTTGATCTATAAGGAACAATTAGATATGGCAGCTCGCCATCCCACGCTTCTCCAGGTATTTCTGGTGATACTCTTCCGCCTTCCAGAACTGCGTGGAAGGCTCCACCACAGTCACCACCGACTTGCGAAACGCCCCTGAAGCATTCAGCTCCGCAATTTTGGCCTTCGCCGCCGCGGCCTGTTCCTCGCTGTGCGTAAACACCACGCTCCGGTACTGCGAACCCCAATCCGGCCCCTGCCGGTTCAGCTGCGTCGGGTCATGCAGCGTAAAGAACGCATCCAGCAGCGCCTCGTAACTCAGCCGGGAAGGGTCGAACGTCACCTCCACCACCTCCGCATGCCCCGTCTTATCCGTACACACTTCCTTATACGTTGGGTGCTCCAGCGACCCGCCCTCATACCCTACCGCCGTATCC
>CAXTRZ010000262.1:0-3737 GCA_964246715.1 uncultured Acidobacteriaceae bacterium
TCCTGATCCGCTTGCCGTTTACTCCACCGATTTCTGCTGACCTGAAATAAAGAGGAGACAATATGAGCAACTACGACAACAAAAATGGAGCCGGAAGTATGACAGCCGATCCCGAGGAGCCGATCAGATCCTTACCTGGAATGGACTCCATTACCGCACATGAGAACACACGAGCAGTGGACGCCTCTGCGAAGCCACACCCATCCTCTTTCGCGACCAGGGCGGGTGTCGTTCAAGCCGAGGGAATCAGCAAGAGCAAGCTTCTTCTGCTTGGTGGCGGCTTGGCAATCGCTGTCTTCTTCTTCGTCTTCACCGCCATCGTCGGTAAATCGCCCAATAAGCATGGTCCCGTGAGAGCACAGCAACAGCCGACGAAACAAGCAGAATCGAAGCCGCCCAAGGGCAGCTTGACCCCGCTTATGGAGACCGTCCGATCTCCGGCTCAGGACAATGGTGGCAGCCAACTTGGTCCCGCTGACATCCGGCGCACCCGTACCGCCGATGGCACGTCGCCCTTACCGGCCGGCGTCGCTGCTACCAAGCAAACGACACCTGCAGCAAGGCCGGTCAACGGAGTCAGCCTTGCATCTGTTCCATCCTTTGCGGATACGCAGCAGAGATGGGAAGAACCGAGGCCGTATGGAGAGGCTGCACCTGCTTCGTCTCCGAGCCCAGGTACTGTCTTGCAAAACCAGCAGCAGAACAATGCTTTGAAGGAGGCATCGCTGGTGTTTGTCCGGAACTTAACGCAAAACCAGACTACGCCGGTAGGTCATGCTACTTCAGAAGCTGACGCCGCGCCGCTTCTAGATGTCAGACCAGGAACCCGTATTCAAGCGAAGCTCGAAACGCAAGTGTCGAGCGCCGTACAAGCACCTGTCGTGGCAGTAGTGGAGTACACCTACGCCATCGGAGATAAGGTTGTTCTCCCAGCTGGTGCGCGGGTCTACGGACAATTGCAGCAGGCCGACCGAAGCGGACTGATCAGCATCAAGTTCGAGGAGGTCGAACTGCTGGACGGCGCCAGAGAAAGCATTACTGCGATCGGTACCGGGCTTGATCTTGGGCCCATACGTGGAAGTGTTTCCGGGACGAATGCCGGTCGCAACTTCCTGGTGCGAGCCGCGTCCGGCGTCGGTTCACTACTGGCGCAGGTCGCAGGGACGAACAGCAGTGCAGCATTTTCTGAACAGGACATTCTCCGGCAGCGGGTCGCCGAGAACATTGGCACCGCGGGTGATACGGAGGTCATGAACCTGAACTCGAACAGCAGAGTGGTCGTCTCCGTGCCAGCGGACAACCAAAATCTTCATCGTCTTCACAAAACACGAAGAGCAGAGCATTTCTGGACTGCACAGAGTCTCAACACCGAACCAATAGCGATCAATTTAGCTTATGGATCAGCCTCGGCCTGCGCCGGGGCTTTCTTTTGTGCGCAATTGCTCTGGGGCCTTGCGCTCAACCGAGTGCTCACTGAGGACAGGCCTATGAATCGCCTCCTCTTGCGCCGCGATCAAGAGGTAGGTTTGGTACAAGCTGGCTATCTTAAATGTTGAGTCAAATGCGAGCCGAGTTACCCAATCCACAAGCAAAGGTAGAAGAGCTTGGTGTCCCGTACAGCGGTTGAGCAATTGCAGGTCCGCATGTCCCACCGTGGCCAAGGACAATCTCGACTAACGTCCCATGCTCCAGATGGGAAGAAAGTGCCAATCATCCAAACAAGAGGGTTGAGCCAAAATACGTTCCGATAGCCCATATCGCCGTTGAGCAAGATAACTTTGATGACTCGGGAGCATGCTTGCGCCATTATCGTGCCCAATGAATCTTTCTGCGCTTGAGCACCTCGGCATCTGCTGAAGCTTTGTGTATCCAGGAGGACTAGGAGATTAGTTGGAGTTTGCCGCAACGACGACACACAAATGATTGTGACCATTCCGATTCGAGCTTGGGGAAGACCTCGTGGTTGTAGCGATAGATCTTACTCATGCTACGGAACATCCCCACCAACGTTCCAACGCAGAAAATAAGAAATATCGTGGTCACGCCCAATAATGCCGTCGAGCGCGCTCCATCTCGGAGGAGTGCTCTCAAAGCTGTAGAGCCCCACAGTAAACAGACGGCCGTTGAGAATCCCCAAACGAGCGCTCGCAGAGAATAACTACGTGGACGAGGCGGAGAGAAGGTTTGAGCCGCAACAGATTGGCTGACTCCGCGACTAAAGATTCCAGAAAACGTGCGGGTTCCTTGCTGGTACAAAAGCGGAACCGCCACAATGTCCGCATTTCCGCACTGGTCGCATTGGTACACCTGTTGTGTAAGTGAAGTAGCCATCTAGTAAACCTCATCCGTACATTCCATCCGCAGACAGCTCAAATCTCTGCCCCGTTAGGGATTTTATTCCCGCCTTCTCGTCTTCGGCTAGTCCACACTCGCCCGTCTACTTTTGACCGAGTTCCCGTCTTGTCACATTCTCAGTCTCGACACGGAGGCCACGAGCAACCGAGTCCAGGAGAGAACTACATGACAACCGCACTCGCCTTCTGGCGGCGCTCCGAAGTAACCGCCGCTCCGACTATCACCGTTCGCCGGCCGGAGACGAACAACACGCTTCGCGCTGCCATCCTGTTTCTCTTAAGCCTCCTTTTTATCGGGAGCTTCGTCGCTCCGATCGCGGCGAGTGCCCAGAATCTCGGGACTTCTCCTCAGTTCGGACAAGCCGTACAAGGTCAGCAAGCCACGACAGTCGAAGGGACCGTTCTCAACATCGTCAACTGGGGCTGCAACGTCATCGCTCCCGTCATCGCAGTAGCCTGCCTGGGTATCGCCGGATGGCATTTCAAGAGCGGACGCGGCTATATGGGTTGGGGCGTCTCTGGGGTCGCCCTTATGGTGATCTCCGGTCTCGGGCGTATGGCCGAAGGTTTTATCACTCAAGCGCAAGGTATCCAGTAAACGAGGTTGCCTAGCCATGCCTGTGCCGCAATTTCTTCTCGACCTTCTTCAACTCTTGCTCGACCTCGCGGTGCCGGCTGCGTTTTGCACGCTGGCCGCTGCGGGAGTCAATCTCCGGCATGAAGGGGGCACTAACTTCCACGTCAACGGACGTGTCGGTAAGTGGTGTTGTGGACTGTCGTGCTTCTGACGCTTCCGCAACTTCTTTCCTGGGTTGCGGCACAAGGCATCTCCGTTCCTTCGGGCAGTGGATCGGTCGGTACAAGCTGGCTCGCCAGTATGGAAACTGTTTTCAAAAGTTTCGTGAACCAGATCGTCGTGGCCAAACTCGTCCCGATCCTCGCCGCCTACTTCGTCCTGAAGGCGACCCTTGATGGAGCGGCGGGCGAGAACCCTTTGGCCTCGATCATCGCCGCCTTGTTCCTGATGTCCTTGTCCGCGACCGTGCAAACCATGCAGGCATGGAATTCGGGCGGACAGTATGCAACGACAGACATGCTCACTTCGCTTTGGAACTACATTGTGGGCCAGATCATGCCGGCGGCTGCAGGCTTGGCCTGTGTCGGAGCTGTCATCAACTTCGTCAGGCACAGGCCTTGGACACGTTTGGTCTTCGCCGCAATTTCGTTTCTGAGTGTGAGCGGACTGCTATCACTATTCAAAGCCATGGCTGCCTGAGAGGAAAACGATGAGTTTGAACGGAGCAATCACAAACCTTGCTTCCTGGGCCGGCAACACCATGATGCCGACCATGGCCGGAATGTTCTTTGCGAGCGCGGTGTACC
>CAXTRZ010000262.1:3747-4104 GCA_964246715.1 uncultured Acidobacteriaceae bacterium
CCTCTTATACGGAGGCTTTGCTTCGCTCATGTGTTCCGGCATGCTGCGGGCGCTCGAAGGATTTGTCCAGCATGGAGGCGCGACGAGCCCCGATGGTTTCTGGATGGCGACCATGAGCTTGGTGAATTGGACGGCCAATGTCATCCTGCCAATCTTCGCGCTGACCCAACTTGCGGCCATGGGCCTCCATATGGGCGGTGTGATGACGGAGATATATCCCGGTTCCAGTTGGATTCGCAAGTTCATCGCCGCGATCGGCGCATTGATGGTTTCGGGCATGGTTCGTTTGGCCGAATCCATGGTGACGCATGCGCACGGCATATAGTATTTCTTTTATTAGTCTCTTTGTAACACCTG
>CAXTRZ010000263.1:0-4103 GCA_964246715.1 uncultured Acidobacteriaceae bacterium
CTGAATGACCCTCCCGCCGCTTCCGCTATCCCGGCCCAGCCCAGCTTTCCGTCGAGCCCGCTTCGCCGCAATCTCCCGCATCTCTTTCCCAATCGACGTCTTGTTCATAATCATCTGCGTTGCAATCGAGATCAGGTTGCCCACCGACCAGTAGATCGCTAGCCCAGCCGAGTAGTTCCACGTCATGTAGCCCGAGAACGCCGGCATCATGATCGCCATCATCTTCTGCTGCTGCGGGTCCACGCCCGGAGAGGGTGTGTACCACTGGACGAGAAACTGGCTGATGACCATGACCGCGGGCAGAAGGTGCCACGGATCCGCCGCGGAGAGGTCCGGAATCCACGCCCAGTGCGCCTGCCGCAGCTCGACCACCTTCGGCAGCATTCCGAAGAACGCGAACAGCAGCGGCATCTGGATCAGCGTCGGGATGCATCCGCCGAACATGTTGACCCCATTGTCCTTCTGGAGCTGCATGATCTCGGCGTTCATGTCGTTGCGCTTCGGATCCGTGACCTTCAGGTTCTTGTACTTCGCCTTGATCACGTCCATCTGCGGCTGAATCCGCTGCATCTTCAGCGCAGACTGCATCGTCTTGATGCGCAGCGGCAATATCAGCAGGTTGATCAGGATGGTGAGGAGGATGATGCACCATCCCCAATTCTGTGTCGCGTACTGGTGAATGACGAAGAGGCCAAGGAAGAGGTACTTGCCGATGATGCCGAAGAAGCCGAAGTCCAGCAGCGGCTCGAGCGTCGCATTCGAGCCGTTGGCGCGCACGTTCTTCAGCACGCTCACCGCCTTCGGTCCGGCAAAGATCCTCGTCCTGGTGTGGCCGGAGAGGTCGCCCAGCGCCGCACCCAGGATCGGCACCTTCACGTTGTCCTTGGCCTCGTCATTCTTGGGCGCATGCGGCACCCCATGCCCCAGCCCGTTGTGCCGGTTCGCTTTTGGCACCTCGAGCTGATTGTCGAGCGTCGCCACCGTCGCCGTATCCGGCGCGTCCGGCAGAAAGATTGTGGCAAAGTAAAGGTCGGAGACCCCCGCCCAATCAAAGCTGCCGGTCAGCGTATTGCCACCCATCACCTTCCCCACGGCCAGATGCTTCTCTTTCTGCTCCTGGCTGTAGTCCACCTGCGAGCCCGCATATGCCCGCGCATCCTCCTGGTCGCCGAACCCGCCCGGCCAGCTCACCAGCGTCCGGATGGGCGCGCCGTTGCGCAGCACCACCGTATCCGCATGCAGCACATAGCTGTCGTCGAACGTGAAGGTCTTGGTGACTTCGTACTCGCCCGCAACGTAGCGGAATGAAAGCGTCGCCGGAGCCGTCAGGTTTCCCGTCGCCGAAGGCAGGTAGAGCGCCGAGGCCAGGTTCGCCGTTAGCGAAGGGTCATACGTGTACATCGAGAGCGGATAGCCGATCGCCTCCGCCGCCTGCGTATGCACCAGGTCCAGCGGCTGCCCGTAAGAGTCCTTGTACCGCTTCAGAATCCAGCTCGTCGCCTGCGCGCCCTTGTTGCTGAAGGTGATCTTGTAGAGCTCGTTCTCGACCGTCGTGGTGGACTCCGCCGCGGCCACCACCGGCTGCACCGCCGGCACCTGGATCGCCTGTCCCGCGACGGTCGTGCTCACCGTAGGCGTAGGCTGCTGCGCCTGGATCTGGCTCTTGTCGGCGTTCGGAGAGGCCGTCTGCGGGTTATGCTTCGCGCGATACAACTGCAAGGCGAAGAAGACCACCACCATCAGCGTCATGATGATCAAAAGCGGACGATTGTCCTGCGGTGCGCCCTGCTGGTTCGGATTCTTGAACTCTGCCACTGGAGTGATACCTGTCTTTCTCTTCCTACTCAAAACTCGACGGCTGCGCCATCCGCGTGGATTGGCCTGTACCGATGATAAATGGTGGAGCGCTCACGGCACCGGATCGTACCCGCCCTGTGAGAGCGGATGACACCGCGCAATCCGCGCCGCAGCCAGCGAGACGCCGCGCATCACGCCGTGACGATGGATCGCTACATACGCATACTCGGAGCACGTCGGCAGAAAGATGCACTGCGAGACCCCAAGCGCATGGATCACCGGTGAAAGCGCACGCTTGTAAAACCGGAACATTGCCTTAAGCGCAAGCTCTCTCATCCCTGCTTACTCAACATCGTCTGGATCAGCCGGAAGATCTGCGCCACCTCGCGGTCCAGCTTTGCCGCATCCATCTCCAGTACCGTCCGCCGCGGATGCAGGATGACGTCCGCTGGAAAGGTTATGGTTGCGGCGTGGCGGCGCACGCACTCGCGCAGCCTGCGCTTGATGCGGTTGCGCTCCACTGCCTTGCCCAGCACCTTGCCGACAGTCAGCCCTACCCTGAGCCCATCGGTTGGACACCGCCGCGCCGTTCCATCTGGTCCCATCGCCGGCCGCAAGGAGACGAAGAAGCTCATCTGCTTGGAGAACTGTTTGCGAGAGGACTTGTACACGCGCTGATAGTCCGCATGCTTGCGCAGCTTCAAAAGCGCATGAGCAGAGGATGCCGCCATTAGTCCTCGAAGCCCGTCCATTGCTCCTCAAGCGTCCGTGTCAGTGAGCTCTGCTCCGACCCGCTGTGTTGCGTGGTGACGGTCTCCACCAGCGCAATCAGCGTCTCTTCCGTCGCGGAGGTAGTGTGCCTCACACCGCGCGGCACGATGAACGCCTCGCCCGGCTTGAGCGTCACCGGCCCGCCATCCTGCTCGCCACGCCCAATGGTCAGCGCACCCTTGAGCACGAGAAACATCTCGTCCTCCGCCTCATGCGCGTGCCAGGGGAACTCCCCGCACACCCGAGCGACCTTCAGGTACTGATCATTAACCCGCCCCACGATGCGAGGACTCCAGAGCTCCGGCAGGGAAGCGGCAGAGTTCTCAAGCGAGATCGGGACGGATGGGTTCTTCATGGCAGCGGACTCATCCAAGTCGGCTCCAGTGCAGAAGACTCGACTCGGATACTTCTGAGAAGCGAAGAATTAGTCGCGGAAGCCGGCGGATACGGCGATCTTGTGGCGGCCCTTCGCACGGCGGCGGCTCAGCACGGCGGCGCCGGATTTGGTCTTCATGCGGGAGAGAAAGCCGTGGGTCTTGGCGCGATGGCGGCGGTTGGGTTGGAACGTACGCTTTGGCATGGAACTGGAACTCCTGTTGCGAAACTTGTGTGTCGTATGCTGGCCCAGATGAGCAACCAGATGAGCAACCGGCCTTGCGGAAGCTCAGAATACTGCTGCAATCGGCGGACGCTCGGAAGCGATGCTCCGCAGCTATGGCGACAGTTCCCAAGTATACGGCATCGCGTGGAAAACCGGAAGAAAAGAACATGACGCCGCATCTCTCGCTTCTTGTTCGGGTTCCCTTCTGGGTGCAGCCTCAGGATAAAATTCGCATGCAGCTACGAAGCAAAGAACCGCCTCCGGTAACTCTTCCCGGCTTCTTCACCAAGGACGGTGCAACTCAAAGTTTGCGCAGAAACCGCTTGAAAAAGCCTCTATTTTCCGTGCTACCATCAAACCCGCTCAACAACTTGCTTCCCAGTCTCGCTTCAAGCTTCTGCTTCTCTTGCGCTTGACTATTGCAAAATTTTTCGCTCGTATCCACGTCCTCTGCGGACACGAAGTACGAGACACCTTCGGGCATGATCGGCTGAATCACTTCAACACCCGTCGCCGGGTGCAAGGATACCCTTTGTTATTTTCTGCTCCCTTTTTCGGAGCTGCTCTACCGCAGCACCCGTGCGAGCCGGCCAAATGAGTTTAGAGAAGGAAAGTCCAAGCATGTCATTCGTTCCTACGGCCACCGCCGTGCTCAACCACTGGGTTCGTATTCTCGGTGCGCTCGAAAAGAAGATCAACCGGCAGTCTTTCGAGACCTGGTTGAAGCCGACGCGCTACTCGCGCACGGTAGGCAAGACCCTGTTCGTCCGCATTCCATCCCCACAGTTTCAACATATCGGCGACAAGTACGGCCAGCTGATCGAAGAGGCCATCGAGAAGCTCGGCTTCGATATCGACTCGATCGAGTTTGAGACCCCGGCGCTTGATCCGCCCGCGCCCCGCGTCCGTGAGGACGGCGGCTTCGCTCCCATGC
>CAXTRZ010000264.1:0-4089 GCA_964246715.1 uncultured Acidobacteriaceae bacterium
GAAGAGGATGTTCGCGCCGAAGAGGAGGAAGATGAGGCCGAGCAGGATGCGAACGACGAGGATGGCTTTCTTCATGGGGCGGGCTCCGGCGGTGCTGAGGTGGATGGAAGAAGGATACGTCAGAAGTGGGGAACGGCAAGAGCAAAGCAAGGGCAAACTGTCCTTTTGAGCTTTGCGACTGCGATTGCGACTCTTTCCGGTTCGGGTGTAGCCGGGTGTTTGATCAACGCACTCAGCGTGTCGTCAAGAGATTACTTGCGCCCTGTCATGGTGTGGAGCCCGTGACGGAGCTTTTGGCCTGAGGCCGAACAGGAAGCGGCTGACTGCGAAGGGACGGATGAAGGCTTCATAGAGGGCGAACGAACCCAAGACGGTGGCGCCGGCCAGCAGAAGGACTTCGACGGGCAAGGCAAGCCGCAGGGGAAACAGCCAGAAGGCCGTGATCAATAAGATCGGCTGGTGGAGGACGTAGATTGGGAGTACCGCCTCATTCAGATGCGACAGAAGGGGCGAAGACCGGTTCAGCGTGCTGCGGGCGAAACCACATAGGGTGCAGATCGCGGCCCAGGCGTAAAGCCCGGAGACGACGGTCCAGGCCGGATCATTCACCCTTGTTTGGATGATAAGGAGCGCGGCGGTAACGGCGAGGGTCTTGCTGCGGTAAGCCTCCAGGAGTGCCCAGAAGCGGTCTTGCCGGGCTGCGGCCAGACCTGTCACAAACAGGCCCAACCATTTCAGATGGCCGCCCCAGTCGTTTACCAGGGCGTCGGTAATGGGCGCCTTCATCAGGATCAGCAGATTGGCGGCGGCCAGCCAAAGGGGTGGCGCGAGGAGCAGCACTCAAGGCGAGAGCGGCCCTGTCCGGCGGGCTCCGAGACGCTTTGCCGCCCAGATCAGCCCCGCCGCCGCCAGGGTGTAAATCAGGAGATAGACCAGGAACCAGAGGTGATCCCAGCTGGGCATGGTCATGCCCAAAGGGCGGACTAAGGTCTGGTCTGCGCGCAGGTATTGGGTCCACCAGAAGGCGGGAAAATCCAGGTGCGTGACCTGGCGACTTACCAGCACCACATAGGTCTGTGGCGGAATCACCACGAACATGCCTGTTAAGATGACCGGGAGCAAGCGGCGTAGCCGGTCGCGAGCAATGGCACCGGGTCCGAGCTTGTCTATCAGAAAGCGACTGGCAACGCCGGAGATGAGAAACAGCAGGGGTAAGCGCCAGGCGCTGAGCGCGTTCATCCAGGGCTCGATGGCTGGATAGAGGCACGGGCTCTTCAGGTTGTAATGCCAGCTCACGTAGAGCATGCCAATGTGGAACAAGATCAGAGCAGCGAAGGCCAGCACCCGCAGCCAATCGAGGAAGTACTCCGTATTGTGTGGGCTGGAGCAGCTTCATCCAACATTTTCGCGGTGTAATCCCCAAGGGGAAGCGGCGGAGGAGTCGGTTGTGTGGAGTGGGCAGATGGTGCGGGCGAGGAGTGGGTCTGCGGAACTGCCTCCTGATTGGCTTAGGATGCGAGGAGAGGTATGTGCGCAGATGAGTGGTGTGGTGTTGTCGCTGGAGGGGAAGGTTGCGCTGGTTACGGGCGGGTCGCGAGGGATTGGCGCGGCGACGGTGAGGATGCTGCGGCGGGCGGGAGCGCGGGTGGTCTTCAGCTATGAACGGGCGCGGGAGACGGCGGAGGCGCTGGCCGAAGAGATGGGTGGAGCGGAGGTTTGCCGGGCGGTAAGGCAGTCGCTGGCGACGCCGGAGGATGGGCGGATGCTGGTGGCAGCGGCTGTCGCGGCGTTTGGGCGGGTGGATTGCTTGATCGTCAACCATGGGGTTTGGCCGGCGCACGATCAGCCGATTGCGACGATGACGGACGCGCAGTGGCGGGGGACGCTGGGGATCAACCTGGACAGTGTGTTTGGGTTGGTGCAGGCGGGCTGCGCCCAGATGCTGGCGCAGCAGGTATCTGTTGACGGTTCTCCGTTGTCCGGAGGTGTGAGGGGGCATATTGTGTTGATTGCTTCGACGGCGGCGCAGCGGGGGGAGGCGTTCCATGCGGATTATGCGGCGAGCAAGGGAGCGCTGGTGTCGCTGACAAAGAGTCTGTCGAGCGAGTTGGCGGGGCAGGGGATCTATGTGAACTGCGTGGCGCCGGGATGGGTGGCGACGGAGATGAGCATGGCTGCCCTGAGCGATCCGGAGACGTCTAAGAAGGCGACGGCGCTGATTCCGCTGGGACGGGTTGGGCATGTGGATGAGATCGCCGGGCCGGTGGTGTTTTTGTGTACGCCGCTGGCGGGGTTTATCAGTGGCGAGATCTTCAACGTGAACGGCGGAGCGGTGCTGGTTGGGTAGTCTTACTGGTGGACCGTTCTCCGTTTTAGCAGGATGCAGAGGTTAGGAGTTTCAGATGAAGAGGCTGTTGGTTGGGTTGATGTTGCTGGGCGCGGTGAGCGGGGCATGGGCGCAGAGCGCGAGCGAGATGGAGAGCGCCGCGCCCAAGAGGGTTCCGGATGAGACCGAGGAGCAGCATGGGCGGCGGCTGCTGGACGAGATGCTGAAGGCGCTGGGCGGCGAGGCGTGGCTGAATCGGGGGACGGTGTACACGGAGGGGCAGGTGGCGGCGTTCTTTCGCGGCACGCCGACGGGAAGCGTGATCCGGTTTGACGAGTACAAGCGGCTGGCGGTGGGGAGCTCGCCGGAGGTGAGCCGAATGGAGTACCTGACGATCAAGGGAATGATCAAGCCGGGGATGAAGAAGGATGTGGCGCACATATGGACGGCAGACAACGGGTACGAGCTGACGTACAAGGGCAAGACGACGCTGCCGGCGCCGCAGGTGCAGGAGTTTATCCGGCGCCGGGGGCACTCGCTGGACGAGGTGGTGAAGGTGATGGCGAAGCAGCCGGATACGGTCGTGATCGCGGAGGGGACGGGGATGCGGGATCGTATCCCGATTGATAAAGTGACAGTGCTGACGGCGAACAACGACGCGGCCACGCTGGAGTTGGATCAGAGGACGCACCTGCCGGTGGAGCGGTCGTTTGAGTGGCGGAACCAGCAGTTCAAGGATCATGACATTGATGAAGAGGTGTATGGGGATTGGCGAATGATTCAGGGGATTGCGACGCCGATGAACATGACGCGGTACAAGGACGGCGATATGGCGAGCCAAACCTTCTATACAAAGGTGGAGTACGGCAAGCCGATGGACGCTTCGTTGTTCGATCCGGATAAACCTTGGATCAAGAAGTAAGGCTGAAGAAGTAAGGGGGTGAGCGGTTTATACTCGGGGCTGATATGAGTGAAGCCGAGACATCGCCGCTGCCTTTAGAGAAGCCTGAGTTGGTTCCTGTGCAGACGGTAATGGACATTAACCAGATCATGGCGCTGCTGCCGCATCGCTATCCGTTTCTGTTGATTGACCGGGTGATTGAGGTGGAGCCGCGCAAGCGGATTGTGGCGATCAAGAACGTCACGGTGAATGAGCCGCAGTTTATGGGGCACTTCCCGGACTATCCGATTATGCCGGGCGTGCTGATGATTGAGGCGATTGCGCAGGCTGGCGGCGCGCTGCTGCTGTCCGAGATTGCGGACCGGGACAGCAAGCTGATGGTGTTTACGGGCATTGATGGGGCGAAGTTTCGCCGGGCGGTGGTGCCGGGCGATCAGCTTCGGATTGAGGTGTCGGTGCTGAACTGGCGGGCGACGGCGGTGAAGATGCTGGGGCGGGCGACAGTGGAAGGCAAGCTGGCCTGCGAGGCGACGGTGACGTGCATGCTGGTGCCGCGGGCGGCGAAGCCGGCGGGCAAGGCGGCGGAGTGAGCATTCATCCGGCGGCGATGGTGGAGGCCGGGGCCGTGGTTCCGGAGAGCTGCATGGTTGGGCCGTACTGCACGGTGGGCAAGGATGTGGTGCTGGAGGAGGAGTGCGAGTTGGTTTCGCATGTGGTGCTGGATGGGCATACGACGCTGGGGCGCGGGGTAAGGGTGTTCTCGTTTGCATGCGTGGGGATTGCGCCGCAGGACCTGAAGTATAAGGGAGAGCCGACGCGGGTGACGATCGGCGAGCGGACGATGATCCGGGAGTACGTGACG
>CAXTRZ010000265.1:0-4068 GCA_964246715.1 uncultured Acidobacteriaceae bacterium
ATAGTGCCCAACATACTTCTCGATCGGCTCGTATTTAACGCCTCGCGTCGTAGCTTCGACCACAAAGCCGTTCCCCATGTAGATGGCAGCGTGTTGCCAGCTGGCATGTTGAGCCTGATAGTTTCTGGCCTGCACCTCAATGATTTGCCGCGTCATCCAGTCCGGACGCACCGATCTCACCAGAAGAATATCGCCGGGAAGCCAATCCTTGACATTTGGATATTTGCCGAAAGCCAGCAGCGATGGGCTAGTCTCTCCCGTGAGCGACCAAACACAGTTCGCCTCCGGAGCCGCCGCCGGATTGAGCATGTCTAAGCTTGATTCACTTGCACTGACTCGATCATCCCCTCTTCATTTTCAACGAACTCCACTTGGCTTCCTTCATGAAGTCCCAATTCGCGCATCGACTCGCCTCGATAAGGCACAAGATCCGAGCCGCGGCGCTTCTGAATCTTATGAAACGGAAAAACAAACTCGTTACGGGACGCGCGGCTGTCGCTCGTCGTCAAATGGCCTATGCCAGTTCGAGTTAAACGAGCGATTCTTCCAACTCTGATCTCATTCGTTTCGGCCATAATGGTCACCTAAGAATGATTACATGCCGCTTGAGACATAAAATCAAGCCAATTGGACACAAATTCAGTACTTCCAGCTCATGTCCGCGCCCACCGGAGCGGTTTGTGCGATCCGGTCCATGATCTGCGGCAGATACATCGTGTTGTAGTGCAGCCGGCTTAACGCATTCGGCAGCGACGGGTCGCCGTTCCAGCAGTGCTCCGCCCGCGGCCCGTACTTTACTTCACCGTCATACGGAACGCCATGTCCTGGCGTGCCCGTGGTTTTCAGAAAATCCTCCATCAGGTATACGGCGTTGTTCAGCATGTACGTATCGTCCGATCCCACATAAAGGTGAAGCTTTCCACGCAGCTTCGGGCCCAGCGTGGTCCAGTCCCGCTGCAAGATCGCATTCAGATCGTAGTGATCTTTCCAGTAGGCGGCGGTCTTGTGGTCGATCGTGCCCGTCTCCTTGTCGAAGATTGGCTGCGGATATCCATCGCCGCCTACCGGCCCATACACCGCCTGCCATATATCGAACTGTTCTCCCGACCGCCCGTGATCTCCCAGCGCCGCCTCATAGGCCACGTTGTCGCGGACCGAGATCAGCGTCTGTCCGAGATAGTTCCGCATGGCCGGCTGCTCCACCCGCTTGTTCGCCCCCTGCGACCAGAACATGTTCTCGTCCATATACAAGTTTCGAGTCATATACGCATGGAAGTCCACGGGGTCTGGACACGCCACAAAGGCACCGTTATACCGCTCCGGATAAAACATCTGTACGGCCAGCGACTCCCAGCCGCCCGTCGATCCCCCATATAGAAAGCGCGCCCATCCCTGGCCGATACCGCGAAACTGCTTCTCCACTGCGGGCATCAGCTCTGTTTCGATGGCATCTCCATACGGGCCCAGGTTCGCCGAGTTCACCGCATAGCTGTCGTCATAGAATGGGTTCGCGTGTTGAATCTGGATCACCAGCACCCGCGGAAAGCCCGGCGAAGTCCACTGCGTAAACTCCTTATAGGCCTCCTCCTGCTGGATTTTGTTGTACCCAGCCAAATGGAAGCGCTCACTGTACTCCGGTTTTAGGTTTGGGTTCGGCGGCATCGTCTGAAAGTCGGGAAATCCTTGCGGAAAGTGTCCCTCAAAGACCATCTCCGGATAGTGGACCCCTGGGTGAGCGTCGAATCCCTCAGGAACGAGCACAATGGCCGACAAGAACATGGGCCGCCCCCAGAACTTCGTCAGTAGCTCGCTCTGGATCTTCAGGTGCTTCACGTACCTTGTATCCGGCTCGGGTGCAATGGGCGGGATGATCTTGTCCATGACCACATGCATCGCCGGCGCGCCCGGTCCTACATGCACCTTCCTTGGAGCCGA
This sequence comes from uncultured Acidobacteriaceae bacterium, assembly GCA_964246715.1. GTDB lineage: Bacteria > Acidobacteriota > Terriglobia > Terriglobales > Acidobacteriaceae > Edaphobacter. Next base: position 1,936 of record CAXTRZ010000265.1, read on the forward strand.
GTACAGATTGCCCGGCGCCAGATTCCAATGCTGCCCCTCGCCCCGGTCCGGCGCCAGCTTTACGGTCTTGCCGTCGCCGCGATGAAAGGTCTCGTAGACATTGAGCACCGCCTGCACCGTATAGTCGCCCGGAGGCACCTGCGAGATCTTCTTGATTGGATACCCCGCGGCCGTATCGTCGATGGTCATCGCTTGACCCGGCTTCAATCCATCCACCGTCACCCCGAAGACCATCTGCGACTGCGGCGTGTCATCAATCTGCATCCGAGGCTCCGCGGATGCGTCATTGGATAAGAGAAACAGCACCCGTCCGTCTAGCGGCTTTGCTGAGGCCGCCGCCGGAAAGCTGACCGTCATGGTCTGAGCAGATGCAGGCAAAAAGGACAATGCAAGCAGCAGAAAGGAGAGTCGCATGCGTGAAACATACCATGGCACCAGGGATTCTCAGGTGTGGCCAGTAGGCTCCGGAATTTGGGAGCTAAGGCTTGGGAACGTTTACGCCGAGCCGGAAGTTATCGAGCAACTCTTGGCAGCAAGAGCAAGAGCAAGAGCAAGAGCAACAGCAGATTCCTTCGGAAATGACAACTAAAGGGCAAAGGCAACAGTAATGGTCAGGGCAACAGCAACGACAAATGCAGATTTCCTTGGCCCTGACAATCAGGGCGAGAGCAAAGACAAGGTGCCTTGGCACACTGCATTTTAGGAGTATTTGAGCCAGCGAAAGATCTCTGGAAGATTGGGTTTTTTGCCGTACATAAGGATGCCAACGCGGTAGATGCGGCTGGCGAACCAAAGGATGGCGAGGATGGTAGCGGCCATGAGGACGAAGCTGAGGATAAGCTCCCAGGGCTGGGGGTTGCCGATGGAGACGCGGAAGTTCATCAGCAGGGGGCTGCAGAAGGGGATCAGCGAGACGATGCGGGAGAGGGTGGAGTCCGGGTCCTTGATGATGCTGAAGAGCATGAGCATGGAGAAGGCCAATGGGAGGACGAGGAACATGTTGAGCTGCTGGAGCTCCTGTTCGGAGTTGGTCATGGCGCCGAGGGCGGCGGCGATGGCGGAGTAAAGCAGGAAGCCGAAGAGGAAGTAGGCGATGAAGAAGGCGATCTGCATGGGGCTGATGATGGAGTGGCCGGCGACGACGCCAGGCATGGAGCCGGAGACGAGGGAGCCGATGACGACGGCGGCGGTCATCCAGACGCCGACCTGGGTGAGGCCGACGGAGCCGACGCCGAGGATCTTACCGGCGAGCATCTCATCCGGGCGGATGGTGGCGAGGAGGACCTCAAAGATGCGGCTGGTCTTTTCTTCGATGATGGAGCGGGCGGTGTTCATGCCGTAGAGCATGATGCTCATATACATGAGGAAGAAGAGAACGTATGCGGCGAAGAAGGCGACGGTGGTGTCGCCGGAGGCGCTGGTGTCGATTTCGACAGGAGCCATGAGAGCTTCGATGTCGGTGGCGCCCATGCCCTGGTGGAGGAGACGCTCGCGGGTGAGGACGGATTTGATTGCGACGCGGAGGGTAGCGTTGGTGGCGATGTCGGAGGCGGAGCGGGGCTTATAGATGAACTTGGGGCGGGTGTTAGGCTGCGCGGGCGGGATGATCTGAAGATAGCCGGCGAGCGAGGACTTTCCGGCCTTGAGCTCGCGGTCGAGGGCGGCGCGGAGATCCGGGGTATTGGGGGAGATATCTACCGTCATATGGCTATCCTTGCCGGTCTCAAGCTCCTGCTTGAGGTCTTGTGCGAAGGAGGACTGGCCGGGGGATGCTTGATCGGTGGTGAGAAGGCCGATGTGGGCGGAGGATTGAGTGCGGGAGCCGAGATAGGCGCTGCCGAAGACGAGCGACGCCATGAGTACGGGAATAAGGACGGTTGCGATGAGGAAGGCCTTGGTGCGGATGCGCTCCAGGTACTCGCGCTTGGCGATGAGCCAGATGTTTTGAAGAGAGCTGGATTCTAGAGGTAATGATTTAGGCGGCAACGTGTTCTCCTACGGTCTCGATGAAGATCTCTTCGAGGGTGGGCTCGAGGACCTCGTAACGGGTGATGACGGTGCCGCCGGCGATGGCCTGGGCGAGGATCTGCTGGGAGGCGCGGGCGCAGTCGGGGGTGTCGGCGAGGATGAGTT
>CAXTRZ010000266.1:0-4053 GCA_964246715.1 uncultured Acidobacteriaceae bacterium
CGGTTAGGGTATCGCGCAGGCTGGCGGTGCGGCCGGTCTTGCCGGCGAGAGCCTGGGCGAAGGCGACGTGGTCCGCCGTCCGGTGGTGGTCGATGTTGTTGGTGTGGAGGACGGTGCGGGCGAACTTCTGGAGGAGGTAAGACTCCTCATTGGTGAGGCGGTTGGAGCCTATGACGCCGATGGACTCACCTCCGCGAGTATCGCGGAGTTCGCGGAGGCGCTTGCCGATGTGGTCGAAGGCGAACTCCCAGGTGACGGACTCAAGCTTTCCTTGAGTGTTGCGGACGAGGGGCTTGGTGAGCCGATCGTCGTGGTTGGCGAAGTCAAAGGCGTAACGGCCCTTATTGCAGAGGAAGTCGCCATTCATGCCGGACTTATCGCGGTTATCGCCGCGAACGATCTCCGAGCCGGTGGAGGTGCTGCGGACACCGAGGGTTGTTTTGCAACCGTCGCCACAATGAGTGCAGATGGTGGAGACGTGGTTCATCTCCCACGGGCGGGTCTTGTATCTGTACGTACCTGAAGTAAGCGCTCCCACGGGGCAGGCATCGATGCACATGCCACACTGTTCGCAATCGACGTGCGGGAGATTGTCCTCGGGGTTGAGCGCGGCGGGGGAGTTGGGCGCGATGACGGCGGAGGAGCCGCGGTTCTGGATGCCGAGGGCGAAGACATCCATGCCTTCTCCGCACATGCGTACGCAGCGATAGCAAAGGATGCAGCGCGGGCGGTCAAAGTAGACGACTGGGGACCACTTCTGCTCTTCACGATGGTTTTTAGGCTCGGCGTAGAAGCTGTCTGCGGCACCGTACTTGAAGGTCATGTCCTGCAGTTCACACTCGCCCCCGGCGTCGCAAACGGGGCAGTCGAGTGGGTGATTGCCGAGGAGGAGTTGCAGGGTGGCCTTGCGCGCCTGGGCGATCTCGGGGGTCTCCGTTGCGACGATCATACCCTCGGCGACCGGCGTGGTGCAGGCGGTCTGGAGCTTGGGCATCTTCTCAATGCGCACAACGCACATGCGGCAGGCGGCCTGGAGCGAGAGGCCGGGATAGTAGCAGAAGGCTGGTATGTTGATGCCGGCGGTCTTGCAGGCATCGATGAGGAGCGTGCCGGCGGGGGCAGTAATCTGCTTTCCGTCTACGGTGAGGGTAACGTCTGGCATCTGGGTCCTTCCTGGGAGCTGGAGCTGCTGCCCAGAGGTGCTACTTTGCTTTGCGGAGCAGGATCTTCTGATCGTCGTTCCGGTGCTGCGTGTGAGTCATAAACCAGAGGCCGACCCCGACGAGCAGCACGAGGGCTGCAAGCGCGATGAGCCTCTGGTTCGTCAGTGGGCGGCTCCGGCTAGTTCGTGCTGCTCGGACATGACGGGGGTGCCGGCGCGGTGGCCGTCCACGTAATCTTCAAACTCTTTGCGAAACTTCTTGACGAAGCCAAGGGTGGGCATGGCGGCGGCGTCGCCCAACGGGCAAAACGTGCGGCCCATCATGTTGTCGGCGAGGTACTGGACGTTGTCTATGTCCTTCCTGCTGCCACCGCCGGCATAGACGCGAGCGAGGGTCTTCTTGATCCAGTCCGTGCCCTCGCGGCAGGGAATGCACCAGCCGCAGGATTCATGCTGGTAGAAGCTGATGACGCGGAGGGCGAACTCGACAATGGAGACGGTTTCGTCAAGGACGACGATGCCTCCGGAGCCGAGCATGGTTCCGGCCTTTCCCATTTGGTCGAAGTCGAGACCAACGTCAAGCTCATCCGCAGTGAGAACGGGGCAGGAGCTGCCGCCGGGGACGACTGCCTTGAGCTTCTTGCCGCCCTTGACGCCGCCGGCGACTTCGTAGATGGCTTTCTTGAGGTTGTAGCCCATGGGGAGTTCGTAGACGCCGGGCTTTTCCACGTGGCCGGAGATGCCGAAAAGACGGGTTCCGCCGTTACGCTCGGTGCCGAGCTTGGCGTAGGCCTCGCCGCCCATGAGCAGGATGTGGGGGACGCTGGCGATGGTCTCCGCGTTGTTGATGACAGTGGGGCCGCCGTACAGGCCGACGACAGCAGGGAAGGGAGGCTTGATGCGGGGGACGCCCCTCTTGCCTTCAAGCGACTCCATCAGGGCGGACTCTTCACCGACCTCATAGGCGCCGGCACCGGTCTGGGTGATGATGTCGAAGTCGATGCCGGAGCCGAAGATGTTCTTGCCGAGGAAGCCTTTCGCATAGGCGTCGGCTACGGCGTCCTCCACGATCTTGAGAAGGTAGCGGTACTCGCCGCGAAGGTAGATGAAGCCAAGCTTGGAGCCGATGGCGAGGCCGGCGATCATGGTGCCTTCGATGACGGCGTGGGGGTCTTCCAGGAAGATGACGTGGTCCTTGCAGGTGCCGGGCTCGGACTCGTCGCCATTGACGAGGACGTACTTCGGCTTTTCGCTCTGTTTGGGAACGAAGCTCCACTTCATGCCGGTAGGGAAGCCTGCGCCGCCACGTCCACGAAGGCCGGAGGCCTTCATGACGTTGATGATCCAGTTGGCCATTTCAGGGCCTTGCGCGATGGCCTGTTGGACGGCCTTGTAACCGTCCAGTTCGACATACTTGTCGATGTTGGTTGCTCCCTGGCCGAAGCGGCGCTTAAGGACGATGACTTCATCGGGATGAGAGACATTACGGGGCATTATTGGGCGTCCTTCACTTGATGTCTTTTCCACGGCCTGCGGCGTACTCGGCGAGGATGTCGTCAACCTTGGCGGGAGTGAGGTCGTCGTGGAAGTCATAGTTGACCTGGATGGCGGGGGCCCAGCAGCAGGCGCCGATGCACTCCACTTCTTCAAGCGAGAAGATGCCGTCCTGGGTAACCTGCTTGTGACCGATGCCGAGCTTGGCGCGGCAGTGGTCTAGGATCTCGTATCCGCCGCGGAGCATGCAGGAGATGTTGGTGCAGACCTGCACGTTGTACTTGCCGGCCGGCTTAGTGCGAAGCATGGAGTAGTAGCTGAGGACGTTGCGGACGTCGAGGTCGAAGAGGTCGAGACGCTGCGCGATCTCCGTTATTGCGTGCTCTGAGATGTAACCGAGTTCGTCTTGCGCATAGAGGAGCATAGGGACGAGGGCCGAGCGTTTAAGCGGATACTTGGTTGCGAGATGGTCGAAGCGGGCAGCGGTCTCTGGGGTGAAGATGGATTGGGCGATGGCAGCCATGGCTCTCCGGGAACCTTCTAACTGCAGGCAGTTAATGGTTCTGGGCTAGATTATCGCATTGGGTTACACAGGGTGGAGGTACGGATTGAGTGTGGTGAAGGAATGGCGTGATTTGATTGGGGAAATAAGAGATCAGGTGGGGTGGAGCATGGTGCGGGCGAGGTGCTCGGCGGTAAGATCCATCTCGTCTGTGGTGGCGTCCAGGCGGACAGTGCCGTCCTCGTTCAGGGCGAATGAGACGAGTTGACCTTCGCTGGACTCCATGGAGTCCGAGGTGAAGTGGAGCCAGCGGATGTCGACGCGGAGGAGGATGGAGTCGGCGGAGACTTCGATGACGGCGTGATGGATGGAATTGAGTCCATGCATGGCCGCGTAGGAGCGCAGTAGAGAGGCCCAGGAGGTCCAGAGTTCGCGGTGAAGGGTTGGGTTCAACGCGAACTCCTTTGGCCCAAATGCACTATCGGTCAATCTCGCCGAGGACGATGTCGATGGAGCCGATGACGGCTACTACGTCGGCCAACAGGCGCCCTTTGCACATGGTTTCGAGGGCCTGGAGGGTGGCGAAGCCTGGGTTGCGCATGTGGACGCGGTAGGGCTTGGCGGTGCCGTCCGAGACGATGAAGTAGCCCATCTCGCCACGCGGGGCTTCGATGGCCTGAAAGACCTGGCCGGCGGGGACGCCGAAGCCTTCGGTGACGATCTTGAAGTGATGGATGAGGGACTCCATCTCCGTCTTCATCTGCTCGCGGTCCGGGAGGATGATCTTGGGGGCGTCGGCGACGATGCGGCCTGAGGGCAGGCCGTCGAGAGCCTGGCGGCAGATCTTCAGGGACTCGCGCATCTCCTGCATGCGGACGATGTAACGGGCCCATAC
>CAXTRZ010000267.1:0-4036 GCA_964246715.1 uncultured Acidobacteriaceae bacterium
GTGGTGAAGACGAAGACGGCGGCGGGCAAGGTGAAGCCGAAGAAGATGGATGGATTTGTGCGGCTGATTGAGTCCGAGTACTTTGTGGTGGACCTATGGGAGATCCCTGCCGGAATGGCCGTGGAGATGCCAATGGATGGGCTGGGCTGCGTGGCCGGATTGAGCGGTCAGGCGGCGATCAATGAGGTGGAGTTCGTGCAGGGGCAGGCGGTGGTGGTGCCAGTGGGGTCAGTGACGCTGACGAGCCGGAATGGAGCGAGATTTGTCCGGTGCTGGGAGCCGAAGCAGGCGGGAAGCCGGGAGTAGTCCTCCCGTTTTGCGCTAACGCAAGGGAGTTATGCTTGTCCCCACTTTGTGACCTATGAAGCGTTACTGCAGGGGTGGGATGAATTCTGAGTGTCTCGTCTCAGAGTTTCTCTACAAGTTGACCGGGATTGCTGTAATCCAAAGTGCAGATACAGAGATTCTGGCTTCGCCAGAATGACGGCGGTTTATGCACTGACTGAACACCGGACTCAGCGGGTGAGACACCACACTCAACGAGTGAGACACCGGACCCGCGGGGAAGCAGGCTATGCGGCCGGCTGTGCGTCATGTTCGACGTGCTTGGGGGCGGCGTCGTGCTTCTTGGGATTGACCAGGTCGCGGAGTTCTTTGGAAGGCTTGAAGAAGGGGACGCGCTTGGCCGGGACGGAGACGCTGGCGCCGGTTTTGGGATTGCGGCCGGTGCGGGAGTTGCGCTGGCGGGTGCGGAAGCTGCCGAAGCCGCGGATCTCCACCTTGTCATTTGACTTCAGGGCTCCGATGACAGAATCAAAGAGCAGATCGACGATGATCTCTCCGTCGCGCCGGGTGAGGTCGCCGAGTGAGGTGACCTTGTCAACCAGATCTGCTTTAGTCAATGGAGTCTCCTTTGCCCGCGTGAGTTCCAGATGGATCGGCAAGCCCGAAAGCCACCTTGGAACCGACTGCCATGGGCATCTGTATTGAAGACGCAGATGGACTGGAATTTGTCTCCCGCGAACTGTGGGAAAATCCAACCGAAGCCATTTGCTTACTTCCACATGAAGTAGAAGCCGGGGGCCTGGTTGAGGAGTTTCGACGGGTTGGGGAAGAGGTCGTCGCCTTCGCCGGAGAGTAGGCCGGCCAGTCCCTTTTTGGCAGCGGAGATTTTGATGACGGAGGGCTCGCCGGAGATGCCGGCGTCGCGTGCGGTGTCCATGAGGGCGACGCGGAAGCCGCCGATCTTGTCGATGAGGCCGAGCGGGAGCGACTGCTGGCCGGTCCAGACCTGGCCGGTGGCGAGGGGGCGTATCTTCTCCGGCGTGGTGTGACGGCCCTGGGCGACATCGCCGATGAACTGGATGTACATATTGTCGACGAGGGACTGGAAGTAGGCGGCCTCCTGCGGGGTCATGTCGTGGGTGGGATCGCCGGCGTCCTTGAGTTCTCCGGCGTGGATGACGACGGACTTGAGCTTGACCCACTGCATGAGGTCGCCGTAGTTGGTCCACTCCATGATGACGCCGATGGAGCCGACGACTGAGGCATCATTGGCGTAGATCTTATCGCAGGCGCTGGCGATGTAGTAGGCGCCGGAGGCACCGACGGACTCGACGGAGGCGATGACCTTCTTGTGTTTCTCCTGTCGAATGCGAAGGACCTCGTGGTAGACCTCCTGTGAGGCCGCCGCGCCGCCGCCCGGGGAGTTGATGTGCAGGAGGATGGCCTTGACGGAGTCGTCGTCGCCGAACTTGCGGAGTTGGGAGTCGAGTTTATCGGCGTCGAGAATGGCGCCGTCAATGTCGATGACGGCGATGTGGTCGGAGCCGAAGCCGGTGGTGACGGTGTCGTCGCCAACGGTGCGAAGGGCGGACCAGAGCATCTAGCCTAATAATCAGGCGACCACCGAAAGGCATCCCACGATGATGGCGGCCCAGAACCATCCGGAGCGAGGAGGACGGGTTAGGGATGGGGGCGGGTATCCGGCGTAGGCGGTCTGGGTAGGATAGAACGGCCGCGAGGAAGGCGGCGGAGGCGCAGGGATCTGGTGTGGGGCGGAGGAATCAGGAGAGCTGGCGGGGGAGTTTGGGTCCTGCATGATTGAAGTCTAGCAGGGGAGTATAGGGCGGAAAGATTTGTTCCGAAGTGGCATATCCAGTCATCTATAGATTGCAGTATGATGAACCCCGGCGGCGGGGCCTGCTGCAATCCAACCAATCTTGAGAGTCCCGACAGGGAAGGTACGATGAGCCATCCGCGGTTGAGTATTGTCATTCCGGCATACAACGAGAGCGCTCGCATTGAGGCGACGCTGGACCGCGTGATGAGTTGCGTGGAGGAGCAGGGCTGGGATGCGGAGGTGCTGGTGGTGGACGACGGCTCCCGGGACAATACGGCGTCCATTGTGGCCAAGTGGATGGAGATGTACCCTCGGCTGCACCTGATCAAGAATCCGGGGAACCGGGGCAAAGGCTACTCGGTGCGGAATGGGCTGCTGCAGGCGGCGGGAGACGTGGTGCTGTTCACCGATGCGGACCTGTCCTCGCCGATGGAAGAGGCGAACCGGCTGATGGCGGCGCTTGACCGCGAGGCGGATGTGGCGATCGGGTCGCGGTGGATGGAGCGCGAGCGGCAGACGATCCACCAACCCCTGTACCGGCAGTTCTTCGGGCGGTGCTTCAATGCAATTACGCGGACGGTAATGGGGCTGCCCTTTAAGGACACGCAGTGCGGGTTCAAGGCCTTCAAGCGCGAAGCGGCGCAGGTGATCTTCCGGCTGCAGCGGATTGAGCGGTGGGGGTTCGACCCGGAGATTTTGTTCATCGCACGGAAGCTGAAGTACAAGATCGTGGAGGTTCCGGTGACTTGGGGTCATGACGAACGGACGCGCATGAGCTATCTGAAGGACGGCATGAAGATGCTGGAAGAGATGGCGGTGATCCGGTATAACTCGCTGGCGGGGCGGTATGACGAGGATATTGCGGCGATGAAGGATACGAGCCAGATGGTGACGGCGCAGGTACAGCCGAAGACGGTGGTCAAGGCGAGTTCGCGGATTCAGTGAGGGATTAAAGCACTTCGAAATAGATGAAGGGGCGCAGCACTTGAGTTCGGCTTCAGCGTGAGAAAATAGCCGCTGGGGTGAGCTGATTGCTGCGTTCTTTCTTTATTGCGATGTCTGGGAACAAGGCGGCTCGGGGGTTTTCTGAGCGGTCTGCGATTGGGCGGAGGTTGTCCAGCCGGTTTGTGGCCGGGATGACGGTGGAGGCGGCGCTCGAGGCGACGGAGCGGGTGAATCGCGAGGGGATTGCGGTGTCGCTGGACTCGCTGGGGGAGAGCGTGACGGATGCGGCTCATGCGCAGGCGAGCGCGGCGATCTATCACCAGGTGCTGGATGCAATCCAGCAACGGGGGTTGAACGCCAATGTCAGCGTGAAGCTGACGCAGATGGGGATGGATCTGGACCCGGAGCTGGCGGAGTCGATTGTGGCGGGGATGCTGGTGCACGCGGAGGAGGCGGACACGTTCGTCCGGATCGACATGGAGGGCTCCGCGTACACCGAGGCGACGATTGCGATGACGGAACGGCTGCATGGCCGGTGGCCGTGGCTGGTGGGCACGGTGCTGCAGGCGTATCTGTACCGGACGGCGGAGGATGCGGAGCGGCTGGTGCAGCAGGGAATCCGGATACGGTTGTGCAAGGGCGCGTACCAGGAGCCGGCGGCGATTGCGTTTCCGTCGAAGGCGGACGTGGATGAGAACTACGAGCGGCTGATGGTGTATCTGGCGACGAGCGGCGTCTTCTGCGGAATGGCGACGCATGACGAGACGATCATCGGGCATATGTGCAAGTTTGTGGAGGCGAAGGGGCTCTCCAAGGATCTGTTTGAGTTCCAGATGCTGTATGGGGTACGGCGGGATCTGCAGCGGCGGCTGGCGGCGGCGGGATATCGGGTGCGGGTCTACATTCCGTTTGGGGCGGAGTGGTATCCGTACTTCATGCGGCGGCTGGCGGAGCGGCCGGCGAACGCGG
>CAXTRZ010000268.1:0-345 GCA_964246715.1 uncultured Acidobacteriaceae bacterium
GTCTTTGAGGGGGACCGGAGCGAAGGGGTTAAAGCTGGATGAGTCAATCCGGTGAGCGGCGTCGGAGTCGGTGGCGTTTTCGGGGGCTAGAGTGGAGATCTCTTCGGAGGGGCCGAAGTCGAAGCCGAAGTTGAAGCTGGTATCGAAGGTGCTGGTGGCGTTGTGATCGGAGCCTTCGGCGGGGGTGGCGTTCTCATCTGTTTCAGATGTTACCAACTCAGTTGCAAATGAAACATCTTCGTCCGAGTCTGTGCCAAAATCGGTTGCAAATGAGTTGGGGTTGAAGGAATCGTCCGGATTGTCGGGAGTTTCGAGTTCGCCAAGAGCTACGTCCTGCGAGAGTTT
>CAXTRZ010000268.1:355-4022 GCA_964246715.1 uncultured Acidobacteriaceae bacterium
GGGGCCGAGCATAGCGCGGGCGTCCTCAATCAGGCGGCGGAACTTGCCAAGAGCATCAAGGGCACGGGCGGGGAGGAGCTTGTCGTCGATGGCGCGGGCGATGGCGTCCCAGGTGCTGATGCCAGTGGTAAGGGCGATGCGCTCGAGGGTCTCCATGGTGGTCTTGCCGATGCCGCGCGGGGGTGAGTTGACGCTGCGGCCGAGGGCGATGGAGTCGTGCGGGTTCTGGACGAGTTTGAGGTAGCTGAGGATGTCCTTGATCTCGGCGCGATCATAAAAGCTGAAGCCGCCGACCATGTGGTACTGGATCTGGTAGCGGCGGAGGGCTTCTTCCACGAGGCGGGACTGCGAGTTGGTGCGATAGAGGACGGCGCAGCGGGCGGGCTCGTCGGTCTCGGACTGGCGACCCTCGCGGAGGTAGCGGTTGATGCGGTCGGCGATGAAGAGGGCTTCGTTTTCGCCGTCGGGACCTTCATAGAGGCCGATGAGCGAGCCGCCTTCGCGGGCGGTCCAGAGGTTCTTGCCCTTGCGCTGCGTGTTCTGCGCGACGACAGCCGAGGCGCCTTCGAGGATCATCTGAGTGGAGCGATAGTTTTGTTCAAGGCGGATGGTCTGGGCGCCGGGAAAGTCCTTTTCAAAGTCGAGGATGTTCTTGATGTCCGCGCCGCGCCAGCTGTAGATGGACTGATCTTCATCGCCGACGACGCAGATGTTGTTGTGGGTGCCGGCGAGGAGCTTCATGAGCTCGTACTGGGGCTTGTTGGTGTCCTGATACTCGTCGATCATGACGTACTGAAAGCGGCGGTTATAGCGGGCGCGGACGTCAGCTGAGGACTTGAGCAGGCGGACGGTTTCGAGCAGGAGGTCGTCGAAGTCGAGGGCGTTGGCCTTGGCAAGTTCCTTCTTGTAGATCTCGAAGATGTGGGCGATCTTCTCCTCGATGGGGTTGGTCGAGGCGAGGAAGTACTCCTGGGGGTCGATCATGTGGTTCTTGGCCCAGGAGATGCGGCCGAGGGCGACGCGGGGTTTGAGGGACTTGTCGTCGATACCAAGGCGCTTGAGGGCCGTTTTGACGACGGCTTGCTGATCGGTCTCGTCATAGATGGCAAAGGAGCGGGTGAGGCCTTTGCCGTTCACCTGGAGGGCTTCGATATCACGGCGCAGGACGCGGACGCAGAAGCTATGGAAGGTGCTGAGGAGCGGGCGGGCGAGCGAGGCGTGGCCGAGAATCTTATCGACGCGCTCGGCCATCTCCTTGGCGGCCTTGTTGGTGAAGGTGACGGCGAGGATGGATTCGGGGGCGACGCCGCGCTCCTCAATGAGGTACGCGATGCGGTGAGTGACGACGCGGGTCTTGCCGGAGCCGGCGCCGGCGAGCAGCAGGACCGGACCGTCGACGGTCTGGATGCCTTGCTGCTGCTGGGCGTTCATGTTTTCAAGCAGGCGGGACGACATGCGGGGAGAACTCCAAGTTCTATTTTAAGGTACCGGGAGTGTGGTAACGGAGTGTTGGTAGTTAACGGTCGGCTATGCTGAGGTATGGCGATCCGGAATGTAGCGGTGTTTTGCGCGTCTGCCGATGGGGTTGACCCTGTGTATCGGGAGGAGGCGGAGAAGCTGGGAGGGGCTCTGGCTGCGCGCGGCATGGGGTTGATCTACGGGGGCGCCAAGGTGTGTCTGAAGCAGGCGGTGGCGGATGCGACGCTGGCTGCGGGCGGTACCGTGGTTGGTGTAATTCCGGAGGTGCTGGTGGATCTGGAGGTCGCGCATCAGGGGCTGACGGAGCTGCATGTGACCAGCACGATGCACACCAGGAAGGCGCTGATGGGAGAGCGATCGGATGCATTTCTGGTGCTGCCGGGCGGGTTCGGGACGTTTGAAGAGCTGTTTGAGGTGCTGGCATGGCAGACGCTGAAGTTGCACCAGAAGCCAATTGTGCTGCTGAATACGCTGGGATTTTATGACGCGATGTTGGCCTTTTTGGATCATTGCGTGGTGCAGGGAATGCTGAAGGCGCGGAACCGGGAGATTCTGCTGGTGGCCGAGACGGTGGATGAGGTGCTGGGGCTGATCGGCGCCTGAGCGGGCAACACCGCGCGGGTCCTATGCGTCTCATTGAAAGCGAAGATATGGCGAAGTGGGCCGGGTTCGCACAACCGAGGTTACGATGGCGAAGCGAGAAGTAGTTTTGGATCAGCCGGTGATTATGGATGAGCAGGCAGAGCTTGTTCGCAAGGCTACAGAGCGGGCGGAGAAGGCTGAGGCGGAACTGGCGCGGTTGAAGGCGGGGGATGGAAAGAGTTCGGATGCGGCGCTGAAGTTGCCGCCAACGCCGAACAGCGATGGGGAAGAGCCGGAACTGGGTGGGGTCGAGGAGTTGCGGAAGGATTCAATGATGGCGCATCTACTGGATGCGCTGGATGCTGGGAAGGATGTGGGGCACTATGGGCGGCTGGTGTTTGCCATGGTAGCGCGGCACTTTCTGCCGCATGACGATGTGCTGGCGTACCTGACCAGGGACAAGGACTTCAGCGATGAGGATGCTCAACTGATGCTTCGGCAGGTGGAGGGAAGGGATTACAACCCGCCAAAGCGCGAGCGGATTTTGGAGTGGCAGGCACAGCAGGAGTTTCCCATTTTGCCAAACGCGGAGGATCCGGACTGCGGGAATCTCTATCGCAACCTGAAGTTCCCGCAGGAGGTGTACCGGCACATTGGGCACTACCAGGAGGCGAAGTTGGAGGCGGGCGAGTAAGTCTCCCTCTCAGCCTGCTAGGAGTTGGGCGGTGATGGCGTCCCAGAGGGCGAGGCGAGCCTGGACGGCTTCGACGGCGGCGTCGCCGGCCTGCTGCCACTTGATGGGGTCGTCGCCGCAGAGATTGGCGACCATCTGGAGCGCCATGGGGCCGTGCTCGTCGCCATCGACTTCGATGTGGCGATCTAAGTACCAGCGAAGCAGCGCCAATTGACCGTTGAGGGAGGTGTCCTGGTCGCGGATAAAGCCGCGAAAGATGTCCGGGATGAGGTCCTCTCGGCCGAAGGTAAACGCGGCGGCGACAGCGTGGAGACGGCCGGAGGCGATGACGCGGAAGGTTTCGGCGACGAAGGTCTGGGCTGCGGCGGGGGCCAGGTTCACGGCTTCGGGGACGGAAGTTCCGGCGCGAAGGGCGGCGATGAACCGGCCGATGACGGCCGTGGAGGCTCCGCAGGATTGCATGGCTTCGAGGTAGAGCTCGAAGTGGCTGACGGCGCGGCCTTCGTAGAGGTCGGACTCTTCGCCGAGGACGATCTCGTTGACGAGGCGGCGGCTGGAGGCGTCCGGGGTGGGGAGCCAGGGGACGTCGATTGAGGTGAGGCCGCGCTGCAAAGTCTTGAGCAGGCTCATGAAGTCCCAGACGGCGAAGACGTGAGTTTCCATGAAGAGGCGGATGTCCTCTATGGAGCGGAAGGAACGGTAAAGGGGGTGGGCTGCAAGGCGGTCGTAGAGCGGCTGAAGGCGGGTTTTGAGGAGTTCGAGGTGAGGTGAGACAGGAGCTTCCACTGTGGTTTCAAGCATTTGCAAGGCGATCCTTTTTGCATTGCGCGCACTGGCAGACGCGGCGTAGGAAGTCCCAGGAGTAGATGCCGGACTCGTGACCGTCGTTCCATTTGAACTTGAGAGCGTACT
>CAXTRZ010000269.1:0-4014 GCA_964246715.1 uncultured Acidobacteriaceae bacterium
CCCCCATCCAGCCGCCGCTTCATCTCCTCCGCAATAAACACGCTTCGATGCTGCCCCCCCGTGCACCCAAACGCCACCGTCAAGTAGCTCTTCCCTTCCTTGATGTAGTGCGGCAACAAGAACTCCAGCATCTCCGTCGTCTTATCCAGGAACTCCTCCGTCTGCGGGAACCCCTGCACATACCCCGCGACCTTCGGATGCTTCCCCGTCAGCTCGCGAAACTCCGGCACAAAGTGCGGATTCGGCAGAAATCGCACATCGAACACCAGGGCCGCGTCCGCCGGCACCCCATTCTTAAAGCCAAAACTCATGGACGAGATCGTCAGGTTTCGCTCGCTCTCCCCCCGCTTCTCGAACTGCGCATTGATGTGCGCTCGCAGTTCATGCACGTTGAACTTGCTCGTATCCAGCAGAATATCCGCGACGTTCCGCACCGGATCCAGCCGCCTCCGCTCCGCCCGGATCGAGTCCGCTACCATCTCCTCGCGCCCCATCGGATGCGGCCGCCGCGTCTCGGAAAAGCGCCGCACCAACGCATCGTCCGTCGCCTCCAGAAACAGCACCCGTGTCGCCAGTTGCCTCCGAACTTTCTTCAGAATCGCCGGAAACCGGTCCAGACGGCTTCCCTCGCGCACATCCACCACCAGCGCCGCCCGCGCAATCTCCGCCGACTGCCGCACCAGGTCTGCAAACTGCGGGATCAGCTCAAGCGGCAGATTATCGACCGAGTAATACCCTAAATCCTCCAGCGCCTTAAGCGCCGAAGCCTTCCCCGCCCCGCTCATCCCGGTCAGGATCACCAGCTCCCGATCCGCCTCTTCAGTCACTCCCGCAGCAACCCGCGCAGCCTTCGTGGCCTTCGCCCCAACTACTCTCTTCCCCGCCGTCTTCTTCCCCGCACCCTTGCCGGTCATGCTGAAATCCTAGCACCGGCGCCAAGCCCTTACGCCACCACGCCCAACTCTCCCTCCGCCGTCTCCACCCCAAGCATCGTCACCCTCGGCTTCCGCTCGAAGACCACATACATCCCCTTTCCCCTCGCCTTCGCCTCATACATCGCCACGTCCGCATCATGCAGCATCTCCTCCGAGCACCCATACTCCGGCTTGCCAAACGCAATCCCCATGCTCGCTGAAACCCTTGCCTCGGTCCCGTTCAGCTTCATCGGCCGATGAAACGCCATCTGCACCCGTCCCATCACCCGATTCACATCATTCATGTCGCCCGTCTCGTCCAGCAGCAGTGCAAACTCATCCCCGCCGAACCGGGCCACCGTATCCTGCGGCCGCAGACACTGCACCAGCCGCTGCGCCACCTGCTGCAGCAGCAGATCGCCCGCCGCATGTCCCAGCCGGTCATTCACCCGTTTGAACCCATCCAGGTCCAGGAACACCACCGCGAAGTTCCGCTCCGGCTGCCGCTGCAGCCGAGCCATCGTCAATGTCAGCCGATCATGGAAAAGAGCCCGGTTCGCCAGCCCCGTCAGCCCGTCATGCAGCGCCGCATGTTGCAGCTTCGCCTCATGCTGCTTCTGGTGCCGTATATCCCGGTACGTCACAAACATCCCAAACGCATCGCCCCCCAGCCGGATGCGCGTCGTCGTTACCGAGACCGCAATCCGCTCACCCACCCGGGTCCGCCGCACCGCCTCAAACGCCGCATACCCATGTGACTCGATCGCCGCCTGCAGCATCGCCTTCTCCTGCGCCCGCGCGTCCGGCAGCACCAGCGCGTCCAAATCCGCGCCAATGCATTCCTCCGTAGAATACCCAAACAGGTCCTTGAACAGCTTGTTTACATGCAGCACCCGGTTTTCATGCGTAATCGCCGTCGCCTCGTCCGTCGCATCCAGCACGTCTTCCAGAAAGCAACCGTCCGTCTGGCTCGCTCCCGCAAAACCCTCCGCCCGCTCCATCAGCAGCACCAGACGACAGGTGTCGCCCTGCCAGTTCCCAGCCTGCGCCGCCGCGCTCACCTGCATCGGAGCCCCATGCCGCCGGATCACCAGACAATCGAACCGGTACCGCCGCTCCTGCGCCCCAAAATCGTAAGCTCCCAATAGCGCCTCATCCACCATCACCGGTTCGGACCCGAACCCCGTTAGCGTCCGCGCCAGCGCATTCCGAGCCACAATCATCCCGCCCCGTTCAATCACCGCCATGCACGGCAGCTCCTCAAACAGAACCTCCGCCGCATCCAGCGCCGCCCCCGCCGTCTCTGCAACTCCGCTCATGCGCCCATCCCTCATCCGACTCTATCGGCGACACACGCATCCCACAACGCTCGCGTTACCCCCGGCACGCCCTAAATCTCTGCCATGCTCCCAATTCAGAACAGCCCCACTTCGAAACAAGAGAGCGGCACCCGAAGTGTCCACTCCTGGTGCCGCTCTCAGCAATCCTTGCGCCCACTTCGTCCCACCTTGGAGTAACTTTCCGTACCGTTACCAAGATAGTGTCTTCGCACGTGCCGGCGTACTTGATACGAACCTAAGTCATCTGTTTTGAATATTTTGCCTAATAGAATAGGGAAGGGGGGTAAGCCTGCCCCCCCAAGGCTACGCCGCCGGAACCGCCGGCACATCTGCCACTTCCACCAGCGGCGCCGTCGAGTTCGGCTTCGCCTGCCGCTCCACCGTAATCTGCCGTTCTTTGTGCTTCACCGCCTGCACCTCAACCTTCCGCAGCGCGTCATGCAAGGCCTGCAGCATATCCGTCCCTTCACAGGTCGCCACCAGCGTCTCAGAGCGCGTCAGCAGCGTCACCTCGGCGATCTTCCTATACTTGTACTCGGTCAGAATCACATGGGCGCTCACTGCCCCGCCCAGCATCTTGTCCATCCGCGTCAGCTCGCCCTGAGCCAGCGCCTTGTGTTTCATGTTGATCGTAGTTCCGCGTCCCGTAAATTCAACGTTCAGTCCGGTGGATTCAACGTTCATGCAACACCTCTTTCTGGCAAGGTAGGATGCCCCATGCTCCGGTCAGGATGTCGTCCTGCCTCTGGAACATGCCTCGCATCTTAGCCCCTTTTCTCTGCCGCTGTCTCGCCTTCCCTCAGCGAACACGCCTTTGGTGCGTACTGGGAATCTGCAGATCCTCCCGGTACTTCGCCACCGTCCGCCGAGTCACGTTGATTCCCTGCGCCTTCAGCTCCGCCGCGAGTTGATCGTCCGTAAGCGGCTTGCGCGGGTCCTCATCCTCAATCAGCTTCTTTACCTTGCGCTTCAGCAGCACCAGCGGAAGGTCCCCACCCTCCGGCCCATTCACGCCCTCGGAAAAGAAGAACCGCAGCTCATACACCCCCTGCGACGAGTGCACATACTTGTTCGCCACCGCCCGGCTTACCGTCGAAGGATGCACCCCAATCTCCTCCGCCACCTCCTTGATCATCATCGGCTTCAGCGCCGTCTCCCCGCGCTCAAGAAACTCCCCCTGCCGCCGCACAATCACCTCGCACACCCGCACAATCGTGTTCTTCCTCTGCTCGATGTTTCGCAGCAGTTGAATCGCACTCTTGTACCGGTCCTTCACATACTCTCTCACTTCTTTTTCCGTCTGCTTCTGCTTCAGCATCCGCCGGTAGCCCTGGTTCAGCCGCAGCGTCGGCATATCCTCTTCGTTCATCAGCACAACATACTCGCCGTCGCGCTTTACAAACGCGACATCCGGCTCAATCAGCCGCGTCTCGGTCACATTGTACCGCTGCCCCGGCCTCGGGTCCAGCGTCCGGATATACTCCACCGCCGCCTGCACCTCCGCTGCCGTCCGCCCGCAGCTCTTGGTCAGCTCCCGCATGTCCTTCTTCTGCAGCAGCGCCAAGCAGTGGCACACCACATGCGTCGCCGTCGCAAACACATCGCTGGCCCGTACCTCGGCCGCGCGATCCCCTTCCACCTCGCCCTCGTACTCGTTCACGCCGGCGAACTCCAGCACCGGAGCCACCCGCCGTTCCAGCCCCAGCTTCGCCTCGCGCCGTTGCGCCTCAATCTGGATCAGCAGACACTCGCGCAGATCC